>CAZGAM010000067.1:569-10940 GCA_964523685.1 uncultured Oscillospiraceae bacterium
ACGTCCAGAATAAAGCTGTTGGGATACATACTTTTCAGAGAGGCAATCTGCTCGTCTGTAAGCGCGTCTCCCTTTACTGCCAGAAGCGTGAGATTCTCGTCGTAGGCCTGTGCTGTGGTACCCAGGCTCACAAGCATGCATGCAAGAATCCCCAGCACGATGAGGGCAGTCCAAACTTTCCTCATAAAGCATCACCTCCATAAAAAAGATAAGAACAGAAATTGTTACTATTTGTTGTTGATGTATCAATTCGATTACAATATTATCATATTGCACAAAACATGTAAAGAGCCAGATTGCATTTTTCCTAAAAACAGCAGAAAAGAAAGGGCAGTGGAAAGGCGAAATCGAAGCCTGCGAGGCCGTTCTCTGAAGATGCGCTTTTCTGAGCGTGGCCTTTGGCAGTAGGAGAGGCGGAGACGCCGCTGTGCCAAAAAGGCGCTGCCCCCCTGACAGCGGATGGCTCCGCCGCAGGGGGAGGAGAGGAAAAATTGGGAATACAATTTGCAAGAATTTTATAAAACTCTTCCATTTGCTCAAAGGCTTTGATATAATGTTCACAAATGCTTCCAATGGCATTTTTTCACAACAGAACAGGGATAATTGAATCATGCCGCATGGGCAGGGGGTAAATGCATGCTTTCACACGGGAAGGAAATTAAAGTCTTTACCGGAAATGCCAATCCGGAGCTGGCACGCGGAATCTGTGACAATCTCAATATCTCCCTGGGAGATTCAGTATGTACACAGTTTGCGGACGGAGAGTGTTCTGTGTCTGTCTATGAGCCGGTTCGCGGTTCGGATGTATTCCTGGTTCAGTCTACCTGTGGTCCCGTAAATGACAACTTAATGGAATTGCTGATCATGATAGATGCCATGCGCAGGGCATCCGCAGCCCGCATCACAGCGGTGATGCCTTACTTCGGATATGCGCGCCAGGATCGGAAAGCAAAAAGTCGTGATCCTATTTCTGCCAAATTAGTAGCCAATCTTATCACGGAAGCCGGTGCGGACAGAATCTTAACGATGGATCTTCATGCGCCGCAGATTCAGGGATTTTTCGATATTGCTGTGGACAACCTGTCCGGAGGGCCGTTGTTTGCCAAGCACTATAAAAAACGCTTTGATCTGGTGAAAGAAAATTTCATGGTGGTCTCCCCGGATGTGGGAAGCGTGGGAAGAGCCAGGTCGTTTGCCATGAAATTGGGTCTTGATCTGGCCATTGTGGATAAGCGCCGGGAGAAGGCGAATCAGTCCGAGGTGATGAATATTATCGGCAATGTGGAGGGAAAGAACATCATTATCCTGGACGACATGGTGGATACCGCCGGCTCGCTGGTGGGAGCCGTGGAAGCGATTAAACACATGGGCGGAGCCAATAAAATTTACGCCTGTGCCAGCCATGGCGTGCTGTCGGGACAGGCGCTGGAGCGGATTGCCAACAGCGACCTGGAAGAGTTGTTATTGTTTGATACCATCCCCTACCCCAAGGGACAGCCGAAAGTAGATAAAATCCGATATCTTACCGCTGCGCCTGTATTTGCCGCCTCGATTCACAGAATTTACGAAGACGAGTCTCTGGCGTCTCTGTTTGATTAATGTTTGGCAGAGGAGGAACCCCCGTGCAGTGGCTGGTTGTTTTTCTGGGCAATCCGGGGCCCCGCTACAACGGTACTCGGCACAATGCGGGATTTCTGGCGGCGGAGGCGCTGGAAAAGGAGCAGAAAACAGCCATTGACAGACTGCGGTTTCAGGCGCTGACCGGGAAGATGCAGCTTGCGGATGGCTCCCAGGTGTTGGCGATGAAGCCGCAGACCTATATGAACGAATCCGGTCAGGCGGTGGGCGAGGCAAGCCGTTTTTATAAAATACCGTCTCAGCGGGTGCTGGTGGTCTCCGACGACATCCATCTGCCCTGCGGCCGGCTCCGGGTGAAGACCCGGGGATCTGCAGGCGGCCACAACGGTCTTCGGAGCATTATTTCCCATTTGGGCACGGAGGACTTCCCCCGCGTGCGAATAGGGGTGGGAGAACCGCCAAGGGGAGGGGAAGAACAGATTGACTGGGTCCTGAGTGTGCCCAGCGGCCAGGATTGGGACTTGTTTTCTGCCGCCTGTGCCCGGGCGGCAAAAGCGGCAGAAGAGTATATCCTGCTGGGGCCGGATCGAACCATGGAAAAGTATAACAGGCTCTCTTCTTAAGACCGGAGAAGACTTAGAAGGGTTTTGTTGTAAGAATTGCGAGGATAATCTGTCAAAAATCAAGTATTGGAGGTCTGCCTGTGAAAAAGGAATGTATTGCCATGCTGCTCGCCGGCGGTCAGGGTTCCCGGCTGTACGCTTTGACGGCAGATGTGGCAAAACCGAACCTTCCCTTTGGAGGAAAGTATCGGATTATCGATTTTCCCCTTTCCAACTGCGCCAACTCTGGTATTGATACGGTGGGTGTACTTACACAGTACCGTCCCATGAAGCTGAATGCCTACCTTGGTACGGGTCAGCCCTGGGATCTGAGTGCGGATGACGGCGGCGTATTCATTCTGCCGCCCTATATGTCTGCCGGAGAAAAAGGAAATTGGTTCTCCGGAACGGCGAACGCGATTTTTCAAAACATTGACTTTATTGATGCCAGAGATCCGGAATATGTACTCATTCTCTCCGGGGATCACATTTATAAGATGGATTACTCTGACATGCTCCAGGAACATAAAGAAAAAGGGGCTGCCTGTACGATTGCGGTAATTCAGGTGAGCATGGAGGAAGCCAAACGTTTTGGTATTATGAATACCGGACCTGACGGCTACATCACCGAGTTTGAAGAAAAACCTGCCCACCCCAAGAGTGATCTGGCTTCCATGGGCATCTACATTTTTACCTGGCAGAAACTGCGCAAGGCCCTTTTGGAGGACAATGCAGATCCGGAAAGCCAGAAGGATTTCGGCAAGAATATCATTCCCAGGCTGCTAAGTCAGGGAGAAAAACTGTGGGCATACCACTTCCAGGGGTATTGGCGGGATGTAGGGACCATTGCCAGCCTTTGGGATGCGAATATGGATATGCTCAGTCAAAATCAGATTGATTTATTTGATCCCAACTGGCCCATTATGAGCCGCAGTCCCATTCGCCCTCCCCAGGTTGCCGGGCAGGATGCGGATATTCGCCATTCCATTGTAACGGAAGGATGCGTGGTGGATGGAACGGTCTTCAACAGCGTACTGTCTAATCAGGTGAAAGTGGAAAAGGGAGCCCATGTAGAATATAGTGTGCTGATGCCCGGTGCTGTGGTAGAGAAAGGCGCGGAGGTTCGTTTTGCCATCCTGGGCGAAAACGTGCGGATTTGCCAAGGTGCCAGGGTAGGGGCAGAGCCGGACGGCACGGACAGCTGGGGTGTAGCGACCTGCGGTCCGGATGTGGTAATAGGTCCCGGCGCCGCGGTAGAGCCCGGCGCCATGCTGTACAGCGGGGTGAAAACATGAGAAACGACTTGCACGGGATCATTTATACCCTCAGTTCCGAGCAGGCACTGCGGGAGCTGGTGGAGCACAGGAACAGTGCCTCGATTCCATTTGGCGGCCGTTATCGCCTGATAGACTTTGCCCTTTCCATGATGGTAAATGCGGGAATCCGAAATGTAGGCGTTATTATGGAGCGGGATTATCAGAGCCTTCTGGATCATCTGTCGAATGGGGCGGACTGGGGCCTGGCCCGGCGTACGGGCGGGCTGCGGCTTTTGCCACCCTTTGGTCTGCCCGAGGCGCATTCCGGCCATTTCAGCGGCTGTATGGAGGCGCTTCGTTCTGTGAGCTCCTACATCCGGAATATTCCCGAGGAGGATATAGTCCTGTGTGCGGCAGACTGGGCCGGCAATATTGATCTGAGCGCGGCGGTGGAGCTGCACAAGAGAACCGGCGCCAGGATGACCGCGGTCTGCTCAGAGGGCTATGGACCTTTCCCGCATCATCGGCTGATCGTGGAAGAGGACGGTTTTGCACGCCGGCTGCTGTTTTCGGAGGGTGGTCCCGGGGAGGGGCTGTTCTCCAGGGAGATCTATATTATTCAAAAGGATCTTCTTCTGGAGCTGATGGATTATTGTTCTGACGCCCTTCATGACCACTTCCACCGCGACGCGGTGGCCCATTTCCTCCGGGAGGGCGGGAAAATCGCCGTCTATACCCACAATGCGTACGCCAGGAGGATTACCTCCGTGCGGGATTACTATGACGCCAGTATGGAACTGTTCCAACCACAGATCATGGCGGAACTGTTTCCTGCGGACGAAAGACCGATTCGCACCAAGGAGCGGGCCGATGCCAGCACGTACTACAGCGACACGGCCAAGGTGAATTCTTCCCTGGTGGCGGACGGATGCTACATAGAAGGAGAGCTGGAGCATTGTATCCTCTTCCGCGGCGTGCGGATAGGAAAAGGGGTAAAACTGAAAAATTGTATTGTCATGCAGGATACGATCATTGAAGAGGATGCCCGCCTTTCCAGCGTCATTGCAGATAAAGACTGCGTGATTACAAAGGGGTGCGTTCTCACTGGCAACGACCGCCTTCCTGTGGTGATACCCAAAGGGGAAAAAGTATAAGCCGTATCCCCTGCCTGCCGGGCAGGGGGTTCGTGCTGTTTTGTGATCGCAATTGAACAATAGGAGATAAAATAGTACATGTCAGAAATTACGCGCGATGAACTGCATGCTGCCATAGAGGACAAACTGTGCGCTCATTTCGGAACCACAGGTGCCAACGCCACCGATGAGCAGGTCTTTCTGGCCTCCGCCCAGGTAATCCGGGAGATTATGAGCCGGATTGTGGCGCTGCAGCGGGAGAGCAGGGACGAGAAGCAGGTACACTATCTGTCTATGGAGTTTTTGCTTGGCCGCAGCCTGATGAAAAATGCCTACAATCTGGGTATAGGCAAAGAGCTTATGGAGGCCCTGGAGGATATGGGCCGCAGCGGGTCTGATATCTTTGAGATGGAGCCGGACGCAGGTCTTGGGAACGGGGGTCTGGGCCGTCTGGCTGCCTGTTATTGTGACAGCATGGCGACGCTGAATATTCCCGCATCCGGCTACTCCCTTTGCTACGAGCTGGGGCTTTTCAAGCAGGTGATTAAAAACGGGGTACAGACCGAGACGGCAGACAGCTGGCGCCTGGGTTCTACAGGCTGGCTGATTCCCCGGGAAGAGGACACCTGCGAGGTGCGTTTTGGCGGGAATGTGGAAGAAATTTGGGATCACACCGGCATATGCCGGACGAAGCTGAGCAATTATACCAGCGTGCTGGCGGTTCCCAACGACATGCTTATCGCAGGGTATGAGGGCAGGCGCATCAATATTTTGCGGCTGTGGGAGGCACGAAGCAGCCAGGATCTGGATCTGTACCTGTTTTCCGGGGGAAAGTATGTGCAGGCGATGGAACAGCGGACCATGGCGGAAGTGATCACCAAAGTGCTCTATCCGGAAGATGACCATATACAGGGCAAGGAGCTTCGGCTGAAACAGCAGTATTTCTTTGTCTCTGCCACGGCCCAGGATCTGGTGCGCAAGCACAGACAGGAATGGGGAGATGTGCGTTCGTTCCCAGAGCACCATGTGATTCAGATCAACGACACCCATCCAACCCTCATTATTCCGGAGCTGATGCGCATATTTATGGATGAGGACGGCCTGCGCTGGGAGGAAGCTTTTGAGGCGGTGCGCAATACCGTAGCCTATACGAACCACACGGTACTCCCGGAGGCTCTGGAAAAGTGGCCTATTTCTCTGGTCCAGACACTGCTGCCCCGCTGCTGGCAAATCATCCGGGAGCTGAATATCCGCTGGAACAAGTGGCTGAACGAGGCCTTCCACAACGATGCTGCCAAAGTGGAACGGAACATGATCCTCTCCGGCGGGCAGGTACATATGGCTAACCTCTGCCAGGCGGTCTGTTTTAAGATCAACGGAGTGAGCAAGCTCCATGGGCAGATACTCACCGATCGGCTGTTTCACGATGTGTACAGTCTTCGTCCTGAATTTTACACGTACGTCACGAACGGAATTGATCACCGCCGGTGGCTGGACCAGATTAACCCGGAGTTGAGCCAGCTGGTGCGGGATCTGATTGGACCGGACTTTATTACCAAGCCGGAAGAGCTGAAAAAACTCCGTCAGTTTGAAAACGATCCTGCGGTGCTGGACCGGCTGGGGGAGATCAAACAGCACAACAAACAGCGCCTGGCTGCCTGGCTGAAGAAGGATCAGGGCATGACGCTGGACGCGTCGGCCGTTCTGGATGTGCAGGTAAAACGGCTGCATGAGTATAAGCGCCAGCTGCTGGCAGCTATGCTGATTACCAGCCTGCAGCAGAGCCTGCATGATAACCCCAACCAGGACTTCCTGCCCAGGACCTTCGTTTTCGGTGCAAAGGCAGCCGGCGGCTATGTGACAGCCAAGAAAATTATTGAGCTGATCAATTCCCTGGCCAAAGACGTGGCAGAAGACCCTGCCTGCAAGGGAAAACTGCAGGTACTTTTCGCAGCCAACTACCGGGTTTCCATGGCAGAACAGCTGGTGCCGGCAGCACAGATTTCCGAGCAGATTTCCACAGCCGGCAAAGAGGCTTCCGGGACCAGCAATATGAAGCTTATGATGAACGGAGCCATTACCATTGGAACGCTGGATGGAGCCAACGTGGAAATGTATGAACACCTGGGAGACAAAAATATGTTCCTGTTTGGCCTGAAAGCGGAGGAAGTGGAGGCGCTGAAGCCCACCTATCGGCCCCAGAGCTATTATGAGGCGGATCCCGTGCTTCGGGCGGTCCTCGATCGGTTCCGGAATGGCTTCTCCGATGGGAAAAGTTATGCGGATCTGGTCAACGGCCTTCTGTACGGAGGCGATCAATATATGCTTCTGGCCGATTTTCATGACTACTGCAGGGCCCACAACGATCTTTACTGCGTGATGGCCAATCCCAGAGAGGCTGCCCGCATCAGTTTGGTGAATATTGCTGAATCCGGTGTATTTGCGGCGGATCGAGCCGTGTCGGAATACGCCAGGAACATCTGGAAAGTTTGGTAAGATCTTCGGGGGAAACAGAAGAATTTTTTCCGGGAACTTTCAGGGCATCCCGTCATTTTCCAAACTTACGGAGCTCCTTCTCATTCATGATGCATGATGCAAAAAACGGGTGCAGTTTTTACACTGCACCCGCTTAGCATATTCTGTCTGCAAATGGTTCTGTGCGGCAGTATGTCCCGGAATTCATTATTTTTTTGAGCCTTTTTTTCCTTTGCCGGTATCCGGCTTTGTATCTTTCTTTTTGATTTTATCAAGCTTGATTTCTGTATTACAGACAGGGCAGAAAAAATGACTCTTGGGAAGAGAATCTCCATCTACGAGAAGATTTTCTCCGCAGTGAGGACACGTGACTTCGTAAAAGGGGTCATCCTTGTCGTCCCCATCCTCGTCGTCCTCGTCCCCGTCATCCCAGTCTTCGTCGTCCTCGTCGTCATCATCATCCCAGTCTTCGTCCTCATCGTCGTCATCGTCGTCCTCGTCGTCGTCATCGTCATCGTCGTCATCCCAGTCATCATCCAAGAGATCCATCAATTCACCGTATAGGCTGTCGGCTCTTTCTTCCTGCCGATCGATGGAATCAGACAATTTCCGCTGATCTATGCACAGGTCATTCAAAATATCCAACATGGTGTCGAGGATTTTTTTCTCGATTTTATTGTCATCAATAGGTAAACTTTCCACCATGGTTTTTAGAAAAGCAATTTTCTGAGATGTGTTCATAAGAATCCCTCCCTATATCACAGCCGGAACCAAGTTATCCTTTCGCGCGCCCCAAATACTCTCCCGTTCGCGTATCAATTTCGATCCGCTCGCCAGGCTCAATGAACAGAGGAACTTTAATTTCTGCGCCTGTTTCCAAAGTAGCAGGTTTGGTTGCGTTGGTGGCAGTGTTGCCGGCAAAACCGGGGTCAGTAGACGTCACTTCCAGGGTCACAAAATTCGGTGCTTCAACAGAAAAAACAACCCCTTTGTAAGAACTGATGGTGCACATCTCATTTTCCTTCACAAAGCGGAAGCCATCGGAGAGTTTGCTCTTGTCAATGGGAACCAGTTCATAGGTTTCCCCATCCATAAAGTAGTAGATATCCCCATCAGCATAGCTGTATTCCATGTTCTTGCGTTCCACATAGGCGTTTTCAAATTTAGCGGTGGGGTTGAAGGAAGTTTCCACAACAGCACCGGTTATGACGTTTTTCATTTTGGTGCGGACAAAAGGAGAACCCTTTCCAGGCTTTACGTGCTGGAACTCAATCACCTGCATTACCTGGCCGTCCATTTCAAAGGTTACACCGTTGCGAAATTCACCAGCTGAGATCATATAAGATATCCTCCCATTTGTATCGTCTCACTTTGCACACGCTGTGCATTTTACTATATTTTCATCCTTTTAGCAAGCTTTTCCACACATTTTCTTCCCTGCTGAATGGATCGGATGGTTCTTCCAAAACCTCGGCAGCCGTGGTCAAAGGATGAGCAAGTCTCGGGTGGCATTTGTCAAATCTGTGGCTGTGCCGTTATGTAGCCACAACATGTCCTCAATGCGCACCCCAAATTTCCCCGGCAGGTAAATTCCTGGTTCCGCTGAGATCACGGTTCCTTCCGGCAGCGGTTTGTCATTCAGGGTGTTCGCTCGCGGTTCCTCGTGAATTTCCAGACCGAGACTATGCCCAAACCCATGGTTAAAATAGGGACCGTAGCCGGCTTGGGCGATGACGGCTGCGGCGGCGTCATGGATCTGCTTTCCAGTGGTACCCGGCTTGGCGGCAGCATCGATGCCGGCTTTTTGCGCGTCCAGGACCGTTTGGTAAATCTTTTTCATCTCCTCGGTGGCAGAACCAACGGCAACTGTGCGGGTCATATCGGAGCAGTACCCGTGATACAGGGTACCAAAGTCCATCGTAACGAAATCGCCCTCTTTTATGACTTCGTCTCCCGGAACGCCGTGGGGCATGGAACTTTTGGCCCCGGTGACGACAATCGGATCAAAGGAGTTGCCTTCGCCGCCATAACGGTACATTCTATAAACCAACTCCGCGGCGACTTCTTTTTCCGTAAGGCCGGGACGGAGAATGTTCAGGACTTCTTCCAGCGCTTTTTCGGCTATCCGTTGGGCTTTGACTATGTTGTCTACTTCCTCCTGCTCCTTTCCAGCGCGGAGCGTCTTGATCAGATCACATTCTCTTAGCGCTGCACCGGTGACCTTTTCCAGGTGATGCCAGTGCTTATAACTGATATAGGAGGAAGAGGCACCGGCAGAAGTCAGATGATTTTGAGAGAAAATATCTCGCAGTATGGCATCAAGATCCCTGTTTTTATCCGTGCACAGAACTTCCATGTCGGTAATGGAAGCCGCGGCAGCCTCTATATAGCGGGAGTCCGTGATGACCCACGCGTGAGTCGGGGTGATGACGGCAGCGCCGTCATCGATATGAAAACCGCATGTGTAGCGAATACTGACAGCATCCGTCATGAGCAGTGCAGGAAGATCACCAAGATTTTTTTGTATTTTTTGAACAGTGGACATACAGATTTCTCCTTTACGCAAGTATATACTGGCCCGTCATACCAGGCACCGTTGGATGCATAGAGTAGAAAGAAGAGGGGGCTTTCCCTTCTCCTCGGCACAGGCGTGGTTTTCTCCGGCACGGGCGTGGTTTTCTCCGACACGAGTGTGGTTTTCTCCGACACGGGCCTCGTTCTCCCGGCTGCCAAACTTCCTGGTAAGATTCACCCTGAAGGCACTGGGCATCTTTCCAAATTCCAGATCCGGCAGCCCGTAATTTCCGGCAGACTTCTTACTCTACGCGTACGGCCTGTTTCTTGAGGAATCCGAAACAGGATTTTCATGGCGCGGAGCGGTTCCCCGGCAGGGAAAAAGTCCCGCAGCGGCAGGACATTTTCTTCGTAGGTAATAAAACGACATCAAAATAAGCCCGTAAAGAACGGCGTTATTTGGCACTTTTTCTCAAATTTGATTCAAGCTCACAGTATTTACGCTGACTTCTGCCGCTGTGGCAATATTATCGTTGGACATACCCGGAGCATGAAGATTTGCAACCCTCTGGTCTCTATCTCTGTTCGCTTACTTGTCAAGCACGACCTTGCACGTCTTTTTGCAGCATCCGATGCCGTATTTGAGGACGGTTTCCATCCCGTCATTCCGGAGCTCTTCCGCATACCTTCTCTGCTCGATCTGAACTAAAGCATCCCTGCAGCCCCTGTCCAGGTTGCTGTCATACTTGAGTTCGATTACGATCCCGATTCCGAGATCCCCATGATCGGGCATCACAAGGATGTCCGCATATC
>CAZGAM010000068.1:0-10903 GCA_964523685.1 uncultured Oscillospiraceae bacterium
GAAAGACGGGTATGATCATCGAGATGAAAGCGGCGGACGATGGGAATCTGGACAAGGCCTGTCAAGATGCCATAAGGCAGATCGATGAGCGGCGGTACAGGGAAGTCTTTCAAGACACAGGAGTCAAGAAGATTTGGAAATACGGTGTTGCCTGCTATAAAAAGACATGCAGAGTCGTGCTCGGCGCATAAAAAGCAAACGTCAAATAGCGCAGGCAGACATCGTACACACACCCCAGAACCTGCTAGTGACCAAATCAGATCATTCCAATACCAGTCAGGTTCCCGACAACAGACTTCACAGCCCTTTCGTATGAAGGCAGCATGATGCCGGACACCCCTGAGCTAATCGCTTTCGATGGTACACATCAACAGCAAGCACCATATATGTCTTCTCTCCTGATATTCCTGGGGCCCAGTCGGAAACAATCACAGGGATTCGACGCTTGCGGGAGAAAAGACTGCTCTATCGTACCGGCAGCGAAGCGTATGTCAAAGATCAAACAGCTGCCCTCTGTCCGATGCTCCGCCGCTCAGACACACAATCATTCCATCGGATACTGAGATCACCGGCGCCAGGGCGTCAGTCTTCCTGCCTTTCATATGCACCCGGTGCACCGGGAAAAAACCCAACACGGCATTATCGCTCACTTCCAGAGCAGCCATGCGCATGAACTGCCGCTGGATAAGGGACTGCTTCGTGCAATCACGAAGCACCCGCAGAACCGTCCCCTCGTCCGCAGTTGTGTTCTGCACGAGAAAGGCGGCAGCTCCCGAACCGATGCTTTCCAAAGTCTGAATGTACGTCACTGGTCAAAATAGCCAAAACTTGTTATTTTTTAGCTGGAAAAATGTCTTTTGCGAAGCAAAGAGAAGAATTGAATTTTGAAAGACCATTTGCTATAATTAAGAAAGTTGGCAGCTGACAGCATGAAAAGATTGTCGGCAGGTGCCAATTTTCTTGCTTTTTATAGGCTTTCAGGCATAGAAAACCCAGCGAAGAGCCTGCATGCATGCCCCTGGAGGGACTGCGGAGCGTGCGAGTATCCGCCGGCAGGAGCCGACGCGTGACGCGTGCCATCGCGATACAGCTGACAGCGTCCCTGCGATCAGGTACTGCCCAGCCGCAAGGGTACGGCATGCTGACGCATGGCACCAAAGCGGTATCCGCAGGGTCGGCAGCAGAACGCAGGGACCTGCTTGACTTGTCCGCATGGCGGGCATGCCTGGTATACCGAGGATCGACGAAAAGGACAGCACTACCTGCGTCACTGCCCTGTGTGAAGCACAAAAAAGGGATCGCCGAGGCAATTGTCGGAGAGCATCCCGCCTTACATCGGCAAATCATCCCGGTTCCAGATAAGATCTGCCGTGATTGGCAGAGTCTGGCTGTCATGGTCAACCTGACTGTGCTCTCTGAGCCCATAGGCAGGGCCCCGTTACGTATTCCGGGACAGCATTCCAGCCTTTTCGGTATGCTCTCTCGCCGCCGGCAACACTGTCTCGCTGAATTCGTTTCTTCACTGCAACTGTTCCGGCTGGTGTCGGGTTTCCCTGTTTTGCATAGTACACAAAAAGTGAAATATCAAATGCTTCCAAAATAATTTCCGAAAGGAGACGGCATTCCTCCCCTGCCTATTGCGAACAAGGGGATTCTGCCAAAATCAGGATGAAAAAAGTGGCTGTTATTTTGGGAAGTGACAGCGACCTGCCTATAGCAGATACCGTCATGGAAAAACTGGCGCTGTTTGGGGTACCGTATGAAGTACACATCTTCTCCGCGCACAGAACCCCTGACGCTGCGAGGAATTTTGCCCAAAGCGCACGGGAAAATGGGTTTGGCGTGATCATCGCGGCTGCCGGCATGGCAGCGCACCTGGCCGGCGCCTTAGCCGCGCATACCATCCTGCCTGTAATAGGCATCCCGCTGAAATCAAAAAGTTTAGACGGCGTTGACGCTCTGCTGTCCACGGTGCAGATGCCTTCCGGCATACCGGTTGCTACCGTAGGGATAGACGGGGCTGCCAACGCCGCTTTGCTATCCATACAGATTCTGGCTCTCTCTGATGAAACGCTGGCGCAGAAACTGGTGGACTGGCGAACCGGCCAGACTGAGAAAGTACTGGCGAAAAACGATGCAGTGGAAAAGAAGTACAATCATGGTTTACTCAAATAAGGGAGGATTGGCTCATGCAGAAGCTAGCCCAGATTTATGAGGGAAAAGCAAAAAAGGTCTACGCCACAGACGATCCAAATCTGGTCATCGTCTCCTATAAAGACGACGCTACCGCGTTTAACGGCCTGAAAAAGGGCCAGATCGCGGGAAAAGGCGCCATCAACAACCGGGTAACCAATTTCCTTATGCAGCGGCTGGAATCAGAGGGCGTGCCTACGCATTATGTGCAGGAGCTCAATGACCGGGAGACGCTGGTGAAAAAGGTATCTATCGTGCCCCTGGAAGTCATCATCCGCAATATCTCCGCCGGCAGCTTTGCCAAACGCTACGGAGTGGAGGAAGGGATTGTTTTTGAGGAACCCACTTTTGAGACTTCCTATAAAAATGACGAGCTGGGGGACCCCCTCCTCAACGACTATCACGCTCTGGCGTTGAAGCTGTGCACGAAGCAGGAGCTGGAGGCTATCAAGGCCATGGCCTTTCAGGTCAATGACAGCCTGAAGGCGTTTTTCCACTCAGTGAATGTGGATCTGGTGGACTTTAAGCTGGAGTTCGGCCGGGATTCTGCCGGCACTCTGGTTCTTGCCGACGAGATCAGCCCGGATACCTGCCGATTCTGGGACAGCACCACGCACGAGAAGCTGGATAAGGACCGCTTCCGCCGGGACTTGGGCGGCGTGGAAGACGCCTATACGGAGATGATGCATCGCATTCTTGGCTGAACGCGAGGCGGTGTCGGAAGAAGTTCC
Source organism: uncultured Oscillospiraceae bacterium (assembly GCA_964523685.1). GTDB lineage: Bacteria > Bacillota > Clostridia > Oscillospirales > Oscillospiraceae > CAJOIG01. The sequence goes on from CAZGAM010000068.1 coordinate 2,925, forward strand.
GCTTCCAGAAGGTGAGCATAAAGGAAATTTTATGAGTACTCTACATGAAGAATGCGGTGTGTTCGGTGTGTTTGCACCGGACCAGACCACGGTGGCGACCATGACTTATTATGGCCTCTACGCGCTGCAGCACCGCGGTCAGGAGAGCTGCGGGATCGTGGTGAATGACGACGGGCTTTTCAGCTTCTACAAAGACCTTGGCCTGGTGAGCGATGTATTTTCCCACCGGGTGCTGCAGAGTCTTCCCGAGGGCAATATGGCTGTGGGGCATGTGCGGTACGGCACCACCGGCTGCAACGGGCGGGAGAACTGCCAGCCCATGGTAGTCAATCACATCAAAGGCCGCATGGCTCTGGCCCATAACGGCAACCTGGTCAATTCCGGAGAACTTCGCAGTGCCCTGGAGCTGCAGGGATCCATTTTCCACTCCACCAGCGATACAGAGGTGATATGCTATATCATCACCAAGGAGAGACTGACCGCGCCGTCGATTGAGCAGGCTGTCAATCAGGCGATGTTCCTGCTGAAAGGGGCCTACTCCATGGTGATTATGAGCCCCTCCAAACTGTTGGCGGTCCGGGATGAGAACGGCTTTCGCCCCCTGTGCTACGGCAAAAGAGAGGACGGGACTTATGTCGTTGCCTCGGAGAGCTGCGCCCTGGAGGCGGTAAACGCCCATTTTATTCGGGACCTGGATCCGGGGGAGATTGTGGTATTCTCTAAAAACGGGGTCCAGAGCATCCGGGACCACTGCGGGAAGGCGCCGAAAAAGAGCTGTATTTTTGAATATATCTACTTTGCCCGTCCGGACTCGGTGATGGACGGCGTAAGCGTCTACGAGGCCCGGCTCCGAGCCGGGGAGCGGCTGGCGGCCCGCTGTCCCGCGCAGGCGGATGTGGTCATCGGCGTGCCGGATTCCGGTCTGGACGCCGCTCTTGGATATGCCCGCGCCTCCGGCATTCCCTACGGAGTGGGATTTATTAAGAACCGATATATCGCCCGGACCTTCATCGCGCCGGGACAGACTACCCGGGAGGATATGGTCCGCATCAAGCTCAATCCCATCCCCAGTGTGGTCCGGGGCAAACGGCTGGTGGTCGTGGACGACTCCATCGTACGGGGCACCACCAGTGCCCGGTTCGTGCGTCTTCTCCGGGAAGCCGGGGCAGCACAGGTACATATGCGCATTTCCGCCCCGCCGTTTCTCAATCCCTGCTATTACGGCACGGATATCGACTCCCGGGAGAATCTGATCGCCTGCCGCCACACCGTGGAAGAGACGGCCGCCATGATCGGCGCGGACAGCCTGGGGTACCTGCCCGTCGAAGATCTGCCGTGGCTGCTGGGCGGGAAAAATTGTACAGGGTACTGCGATGCCTGCTTCACCAACCACTACCCTACTGACATCCCATCCAACAGCGCCAGGAGCCGTTTTGAGTACAAAATCAGCGAAGGGAGGAGCGACAGCTATGCCTGAGGGAAGCTTTTCCGCCAGTTATGCCGCGGCGGGAGTGGATATCACCGCCGGCTATCGGGCCGTGGAGCTGATGAAGCGGCATATCGCCCGTACCCGCATCCCCGGTATGCTGGGCGAGATAGGCGGGTTTGGGGGACTTTTTGAATTGGACACCTCCGGGATGGCGCACCCGGTGCTCATTGCCGGTACCGACGGAGTGGGCACCAAGCTGCGCATCGCCCAGTACATGGCCCGATATGATACGGTGGGCATCGACTGTGTGGCCATGTGTGTGAACGACGTGGTCTGTGCCGGGGCCAGGCCCCTGTTCTTCCTGGATTACATCGCCTGTGGGAAGAATGTGCCGGAGAAGATCGCATCGGTGGTGGAGGGCGTGGCAGAAGGTTGCGTGCGCGCCGGCTGTGCCCTGATTGGAGGCGAGACGGCGGAACACCCGGGCGTGATGCCGGAAGAGGATTATGACCTGGCCGGTTTCACCGTAGGCGTAGTGGACCGGGACCGGATTCTGGACGGCCAGGGGGTCTGCGAAGGGGATATTTTGCTGGCTCTGCCCTCAAGCGGGGTGCACTCCAACGGTTTTTCGCTGGTGCGGAAGGTTTTTGATCTGGACGCGCATCCGGAGAAGCTGGCCCTTGCCGGGGCCGGCCTGGGCACCACCCTGGGTGAGGCGCTGCTGACCCCTACCAAAATCTATGTAAGGCCGGTACTCTCTCTTCTGGAATCTGTGTCCGTGAAAGGCATCAGCCATATCACAGGCGGCGGATTTTACGAGAATATCCCCCGGGCCCTTCCGGAGGGCCTGTCGGTCCGCATCGAAAAGAAGGCCGTGCGAACGCCTGGGATCTTCTCTCTGCTCCAGCGGGCGGGCTCTATCCCGGACAGGGATATGTTCAACACTTTCAACATGGGCGTGGGCATGACCGTCCTTGTCGCCCCGGAGGAGGTACAGCCGGCGCTGGAAGTGTTGCGATCCCAGGGGGAGGACGCCTATGTGCTGGGCAGGGTGGTCTCCGGGGGAGAGCGGGTGCAGCTGGTATGAGGAAGACGAAAATCGCGGTACTCGTCTCCGGCGGCGGCACCAATCTGCAGGCGCTGCTGGACGCCCAGGCAGCGGGAAACCTCCCCCACGGGCAGATTGTCCTGGTAGTCTCCAGCCAGCCGGGTGCCTACGCGCTCACCCGGGCGGAAAAAGCGGGGGTGCGCGCCGTGGTATGCGACAGGAAACAGCTGAAAAGCCGGGATGCCTTTGAATCCGCCCTTCTGCAGAACCTGGAAAACAGCGGCGCGGAAATGATTATTCTGGCCGGCTTTCTGAGCCTTCTCAGCAAATCGTTTACAGACCGGTACCCGGACCGGATTTTGAACATTCACCCGTCCCTCATCCCCTCCTTCTGCGGACCGGGGTATTACGGCCTGCGGGTGCACCAGGCGGCACTGGACCGGGGCGTGAAAGTAACCGGAGCCACTGTGCACCTGGTCAATGAAGTGCCTGACGGAGGCAGAATCCTGCTGCAAAAGGCGGTGCCTGTGGAGCCGGATGACACGCCGGAACGTCTCCAGCGCCGGGTGATGGAACAGGCAGAGTGGATCCTTCTGCCCCAGGCGGCAGAGATGCTGGCGGCCAAGATTGCGGGGGGGCAACATGACGGATCTGGCTGATTATCTGCGCAGCCGGCCCTACCCGGGCCGGGGCATCGTCCTGGGCATGTCCTCGGCGGGAGATCGGGCCATGATCGCCTACTTTCTTATGGGCCGCAGCGTCAACAGCCGCAACCGGATCCTTGAGAGCACCGAAGACGGCCTTCGCACCCGGGCCTATGACCCGACAAAAATGTCAGATCCCCGCCTCATACTCTACCACCCGGTCCGGTCCGCAGGGGAGGATATAATTATCACTAACGGCGACCAGACGGATACCATCCGGGACGCACTGCAGGCGGGCAGGAGTTTTCAGGACGCCCTTCGGACCAGGACCTTTGAGCCCGACGGCCCCAACTGGACGCCCCGGATCTCCGCTCTTCTGGGAAAGAAGGGAAATTACCAGCTGTCTATTCTGAAAAGCATGGACGGGGATCCCTCCCGCTGCTGCCGGTTTTTCTTCGAATACGATCCGCCCCGGCCGGGCACAGGGCATATTCTGCATACTTACGCCGGGAACGGGGAGCCACTGCCCTCTTTCCAGGGAGAACCTGTGGAAATCGCCCTTTCCGCCCCGGATGAGCGGGAACTGGGCGAACTTGTGTGGGACAGCCTGAACGAGGACAACAAGATTTCTCTGTACACCTGCAGCATCCACCTGAAAACAGGCGAACAGAAAACCCGGATCTGGAACAAACTGGGCGGCCAGGAGCAGAGTTAGTGTGGTTTCCCAAAGGCGCCCCTGTCTTCCTTCCCTGGCGGGCACGCAGTCAGACTGGCTTTCCCTGCAAACCAGGCAAACACGGAAGAGCGCCGCGCGCACCCAAGACTGCGAGCCTGCGCAAGCCCCGCCGGGGATCCTGCTTTTTTTGCCCGCAGAGCTGGGCTGAATACCGGGAAAGGAGTTCAGCGGCCGGACCGGGGCAGCGCCCTGGTCAGGCCGCATGGAGAACATGAGAGAACTGGAACTGAAATACGGCTGTAACCCAAACCAGAAGCAGGCCCGGGTCTATATGGCTGAGGGAGGGGAACTGCCTTTTCGCGTGCTCAACGGCCAGCCGGGATATATTAATCTGCTGGACGCGCTCAATTCCTGGCAGCTGGTCCGGGAGTGCAGCCAGGCGGCAGGCCTGCCGGCCGCCGCCAGTTTTAAGCACGTCTCTCCGGCAGGCGCCTCCCTGGGGAGAGAGCTGACCGAGACGGAGAGGAAAATCTACTTCGTGGACCCGGAAGAGGAACTGTCTCCCCTTGCCTGCGCCTATATCCGGGCCCGGGGCGCGGATCGGCTGAGTTCTTATGGAGACTGGGCCGCTGTCTCCGACTGCTGTGACGAGACACTGGCCCGCTATCTGAAAAACGAGGTCTCCGATGGAATTATAGCCCCAAGCTATACCCCCAGGGCCCTGGAGATCCTCCAAAGCAAGAAGAAGGGCGCCTACAATATCCTGGAGATGGATCCCAGCTACTGCCCTGCCCCTGTCGAACACAGGGAGGTATTTGGCGTCACCTTCCGGCAGGAGCGGAACAACGGCAGGGCTGCGGAGGATCTGTCCTCCCACATTGTCACACGGAACCAAATCCTGACCCCGGAAGCGGCGGCGGATATGATGGTGGCCCTGATCACTCTCAAATACACCCAATCCAACTCTGTCTGCTATGTCAAGGACGGCCAGGTAGTGGGTGTGGGAGCAGGCCAGCAGAGCCGCATTGCCTGCACCCGTCTGGCGGGAGACAAAGCGGACCGGTGGTACCTCCGGCAGCATGCAAAAGTACTTGCTCTACCCTTCCGGCCAGAGCTCCGCCGGCCCGACCGGGACAACGCCATTGACGTGTATCTGTCCGAGGAACAAGAGAATGTGCTGGCGGAGGGAGTCTGGCAGAAATGGTTCACCCACCGGCCAGAACCGCTGACGGCAGAGGAGAAAAAAGCATGGATCGCCGCCCAATCCGGTCTGACGGCAGGCAGCGACGCGTTTTTCCCCTTTTCTGACAATATAGACCGGGCCCGCAGATCCGGCGTTTCCTATGTGGCAGAGCCGGGTGGGAGCGTCCGGGACGATGAGGTGATTGCGGCAGCAGATCGGTACGGTATGGTTATGGTCTTTACCGGCATACGGCTTTTCCATCATTAAAGGAGACTCAGAATGAAAATCATGGTACTGGGCGGAGGCGGCAGGGAACACGCCGTGATCCGCAAACTGAGAGAAAATCCGCTTGTCACGGAAATCTACGCGCTGCCCGGGAACGGAGGCATTGCCGCAGACGCAGTGTGTGTGGATATAGCCGCAACGGACCTGGACGGTGCGGTCCGCTTTGCGGGAGAAAAGGACATAGATTTCGCCGTGGTAACCCCCGACGATCCGCTGGCCCTGGGCATGGTGGATGCCCTGGAGGCTACGGGAACTGCCTGCTTCGGCCCGGACCGGAACGCCGCGGTGATTGAGAGCAGCAAGGTATTCGCCAAGAACCTGATGAAAAAATACGCCATTCCCACCGCTGCCTATGAGGTGTTTGACGATCCGGCTTTGGCCCTGGCCTATGTGCGCACAGCGCCCCTTCCCACGGTCGTGAAGGCAGACGGCCTGGCTCTGGGAAAAGGGGTACTCATTGCCCAAACCCGCGCCGAGGCGGAGCAGGCTGTCCGGTCCATCATGGAGGAAAAGAAGTTCGGGGACAGCGGGAACCGGGTGGTGATCGAGGAGTTTCTCACCGGTCCGGAAGTTTCCGTTCTGGCATTCACCGATGGCAGGACGATAAAGCCCATGGTCTCCTCCATGGACCATAAGCGGGCCCTGGACGGGGATCAGGGGCTCAACACCGGCGGCATGGGAACCATCGCGCCCAACCCCTTCTATACCCGGGACATCGCGGAGCAGTGCAGAACGCGTATATTCCAGCCCACCATAGACGCCATGGCCGCCGAGGGCAGGCCTTTTCGAGGCTGCCTTTATTTTGGCCTGATGCTCACCCCGGACGGGCCCAAAGTCATTGAGTACAACTGCCGGTTCGGCGATCCGGAGACGCAGGTAGTGCTTCCCCTGATGGAAAGCGATCTTCTGGAGGCCATGATTGCCTGCCGCCGGGGCACGCTGGACAAGGTCGATGTGCGTTTTTCCAGCCGCAGTGCCTGCTGTGTGGTCATGGCCAGCAGCGGCTATCCCCAGTCGTATCAAAAAGGCTTTGAAATTACCCTGGACGCGGGCCTCACCGCCCAGGTATATGTAGCCGGCGCGAAGGAAAAGGACGGAAAGCTTTATACCAGCGGGGGAAGGGTCCTGGGCGTTACCGCCGCAGCGCCTGCTCTGCAGGACGCGGTCCGGCTCGCCTATCAGAACGTGGAAAAGGTGCATTTTGAAAACGCCTTCTATCGCCGGGATATCGGCCGCAGAGCGCTGCAGGCGCTGTCCGGCGAAACGGCGCATGCCTGACGGTGCGAAATTTCGGGACTTTTTCAGATTATCAGATTGTGGGTGAAGGGAGCGCTCTATGGTATTTCGGGTATATGTGGAAAAAAAGCCGGGTCTGGCGCAGGAGGCTGCGGCGCTGGCGGACAGCATCCGGGAATTTCTGGGTATACGCAGTCTGGAGCGGGTGCGGGTCATCAACCGCTACGATCTGGAGAACCTGGATCGGGAACTTTTTGACCAGGCGGTACGGACGGTTCTGTCAGAACCGCAGTTGGATGATGTAACCGAATGCCTCCCCCCGGTGGAAGGCGCTTCGGTATTTGCCGTGGAGTATCTGCCGGGCCAGTATGACCAGCGGGCGGATTCAGCCGCGCAGTGCATCCAGATCCTGTCCCGGGGTGAGCGCTGCTCTGTGCGCACCGCCAAAGTCTATATCCTGTACGGGACCCTGACCGGGGAGGAGCTGGAGCGGATTGAGCACTATGTCATCAACCCGGTGGACAGCCGCCTGGCCAGTCTGGAACCTGTCCAGACGCTGGCTGCATCGTATGAAAAACCCGAGACCGTACCGGTCCTCACGGGTTTTTCGGCGCTGGATGAGGCGGGTCTTGCGTCTTTTCTCCAGGAAAAAGGCCTTGCCATGGACTTGGGAGATATCCGCTGCTGCCAGGAGTATTTCCGCCGGGAAGGCCGGGATCCCACCATTACCGAGATCCGGGTGATTGACACCTACTGGTCCGACCACTGCCGCCATACCACGTTCAACACCATAATTGATCAGGTGACCTTCGAGGATGACTTCCTTCGGACCGCCTACGAACAGTACCTGAAAGCCAGAACAGAGGCCGCAGATACCAAACCGGTGTCGCTGATGGACCTGGGAACCCTGGCGGCGAAAGTCCTGAAGAAAGCCGGAAAGCTGGATAAGCTGGACGCGTCGGAGGAGATCAACGCCTGCACGGTGAAGATCCGGGTCACGGTAGACGGCCGGGAAGAGCCATGGCTTCTGCTTTTTAAAAACGAGACCCACAACCATCCCACGGAGATAGAGCCGTTTGGCGGCGCGGCGACCTGCATTGGGGGCGCTATTCGGGACCCGCTTTCCGGGCGAAGCTATGTCTATGCCGCCATGCGCCTTACCGGGGCGGCCAATCCCCTGCGCCCGGTGGAGCAGACTCTGCCGGGCAAACTGCCCCAGCGCAAACTGGTCACCACAGCCGCAGCGGGCTATTCCTCCTACGGCAACCAGATCGGCCTGGCCACCGGTCTGGTGGACGAACTGTACCACGACGGGTACGCCGCCAAGCACATGGAGATCGGAGCGGTCATCGGAGCTGCGCCGGCTGCGAATGTCCGCCGGGAACGGCCGGCTCCGGGGGATGTAGTCATTCTGCTGGGCGGCCGCACCGGCCGGGACGGCATCGGCGGCGCCACCGGCTCCTCCAAGAGCCACAACC
>CAZGAM010000069.1:0-10795 GCA_964523685.1 uncultured Oscillospiraceae bacterium
TCTCTCCGTCGTTCAGGGCCCGGTTGGGGATGGGGTAGTCGGCGAATTTCACCAGTTCCAGAGTGATGCCTTCTTCGGCAAGCGCATCGATGACAGGCTGCCACTGCTCGTTGTTTTCGCCGACCACGCCCAGTTTGACAACGGTCTGCTCTTCGTCCGCCAGGGCGGTTACACCCAGAGCGAGGACCAGGGATAGTGCCAGGACCAGGGCAAAGATCTTCTTGCTGTTTTTCATATGTTTATCCTCCTAAAATTATGGTACAAAAAAAGTATAAGACACGCGGTCAATGGGTAGACTTTTTGATGAGCCAGGAGCCAAGCCCCTGGATGAGGCTGACCATGACCAGAATGATCAGGACCGTGACCCAGGTGACGTCTGACTGGCCGCGCTGGTGGCCGTAACGGATGGCAAAATCACCCAGACCGCCGCCGCCGATGGCCCCTGCCATGGCTGTGAGACCGATTAAGCTGACGAAAGTAATCTGTACGCCGCGGATGATGCCGGGCACGCTCTCCTTCAGATATACACGGAAGATAATCTCCAAAGGGGAGGAGCCCATACTCTCCGCCGCCTCGATGAGGCCCTGATCCACCTCGGCCAAAGCGTTTTCGATTTGGCGGGTGAAGAAGGGCACCGTACCGAACACCAGGGGCGGGATAGCTCCCTTGGTTCCAATGGCTGAACCTACCAGAGCCCGTGTCACAGGGATGACCCATGCGATCATGATCACGAACGGGATGGATCGCAAAATGTTGATGAGCTTATCCAGTACGGTGAATATCACCTTGTTTTTCAGCACTCCGTGATCCGAGGTAGCTGTGATGATGACGCCAAACACAATGCCGAACACCAGGGAGATGCTTCCGGAGACCAGCATCATGTAGATCGTCTGCCCCAGGGCGGTGAGAAGCTCGTCCGGCTTGGCTATGACATTGGGGATGATTTTTTCAAGAAACCCTTGCATCTTTGATGACCTCCACACTCACATTTCTATTGCTCAGATACGCGATGGCGTTGGTCAGGGCCTGCCGTTCCCCGCTCATGACAGCGACGGTGCCTCCGATGGAACCGCCTTTCACCTGCTCCACATTGGAGAAGATAATGTTTACATCCACCTTAAAATCTCTTGATATCCTGGAGATCAGCGGCTCAGACACACTGTTTTGAATATATGTCAGCCGTGCGATCAGTTCCCCTGGATGTAGCTGGGTGATAGGAGCGTTCTCCTCGATCAGCTGCTCGATTTTGTTGAGGTTGGAGGTAGTACGGATAAAGTCCCGCGTCACAGGCTCCTGCGGACTGGAAAAAATGGTAAACACATCGCCTTCTTCGATTACCCGGCCATGGTCCATAACGGCCACCTGGTCACAGATTTCTTTGACTACCGCCATCTCATGGGTAATTACTACGATGGTCAAATTCAGCTGTTCGTTGAGCCGCTGCAGCAGGTGCAGAATGGAATTGGTGGTCTGTGGATCGAGAGCACTGGTGGCTTCATCGCACAAAAGGATCTTCGGGTCGTTGGCAAGGGCTCTCGCAATAGCAACGCGCTGCTTCTGTCCGCCGGACAGCTGGCTGGGATAGGCGTTCTCTTTCTCGCTTAACTCCACCAGAGTAAGAAGCTGGCGGACCTTGTCAGAGATTTGCTGTTTGCTAAGACCGCTGCCTCGAAGGGGGTAGGCCACATTTCCGTATACGGTCCGGCTGGGCATGAGATTAAAGTGCTGGAAGATCATCCCGATCTTTTTTCGGGTCCGCCGCAGCTGAGCCGGCGCCAGCGCCAGCATATCCTGTCCATCTATGGTGACGGATCCAGAAGTGGGGCGCTCCAGCAGGTTGACGCACCGGACCAGGGTGGACTTTCCTGCTCCGGAGAAACCGATAATGCCGTATATCTCCCCGTCCTGGACTGTGATGGACACGTCCTGGACTGCGTGGACCTGGCTGGCGCCGTTCCCAAATGTCTTCGTGATGTGTGATAGCTCGATCAAGCAGACACCTCCAATACAAAAGCGGGGAGCCTTCAGGCTCCCCGCTTATAAATTTGGATATCGACTTAAGCTGGAAAAGGATGCTGTGCACCGGGCAGGGGAGCGTTTACGGCGCGACCAAGCGTGGACATGCACATTGCCATGTCCATCATGCACATCATCATCATAAGAAGATGAGCCCGCATGCCCTGCTCCTTTCCCGGTAACTGTTCCGTACCAAACATTGTCATGATAATACTATGGTTTCGATCCCAAGTCAAGAAATAAATTACTTTACCTATGGGATTTATATGTTTTTACAATTTATCCTTTCCTCGCTTTGAAAAATTGTGCACTTTTACGGTGCCCCCGGCTGCATCATGGCTGACGAACAGTGTCTATCGGGCAGCAGCTGGGGGGCAGGCTTCCGAAAGAGCATCCAAGAGTGTTCAGCACTGGCACGGCCCCTATAAGGCACGGCTGCAGGTATGGCCTGCTCCTTTGACCGTTGACCCCGCAAAGCGGCGTGCCGTCCCATAGGCCGGCCACCAGCGCCAACCACAGGAGAGATTTACTCCGAAAAGGCGGCTGACTGCGTATAACGGGCAGAAGGTTCTGGAAAGTACAAAGGCAGAGGGCTGTTGAGAACGCCGCTGCCTACCTTGTCTGTAAGAGCTTTTAGGAGCTGGGGTGGCGAAATCGCTGCGTCCATTACATGGCAGAAAACAATCTGCGTGCAGGCAGGAATCGAGGGCTCCGAGTGGAGCACGGCAGAAACATCAGGAGCATCAGCCGTGGAATTCACTCTTGAGAAGACCGTACAAATAGAGGTCTACCCAGTTCCCATCAGCATCTTTTGTATGACATCTCTGTACGCCCTCGCGCTTCATGCCGAGTTTCTCCATCAAACCGACAGATTTCACACCATCGATTGTCTCTGCAACCACTTTATGGAGATCCAAGTTGCAAAAACCGTATCGGATCAGCGCCGAACAGGACTCATACGCATATCCGCAGCGCCAGTACCTTCTGTTGAAGATCCAGCCAATCTCATACACGCCATCTTCCCATGATTTGAAAAGGATATAGCCAATTACCTTTTCGCTCTCTTTCAGGACTGCTGCAAGGCCGCCCCGGGTTCCAATGCAAAACTCGTTGAGAAAATGCTGTGTTTTTTCGAGTGTAAAGGCTGGCTCACAGTTTTTCATGGTTTCGCAGTCACTTAATATTTCATACAGATCATGGATGTCGTCTGGAACAAAATCCCTGACAACCATTCTGGATGTCTCGATCCTCACATGCGCCGCCTCCGTATATGCTTATTTCCCTGTCTTTCCAAAATATCCTGCGGCAATAACACCAAAACCTATGACCCCAAGAGTGATCGCTATCACATTCTTGGTGCTTACAGCAATTCCCAATAGAATGACTCCGATATCCAGCAATTCAATTTTGACGTTTTGTCCATACAAATGACTCCTGTTTTTTTCCCCTACGCCGGCAGGGCGGCAGACTTTGACTTGGGAAAGGGGATGGGAAAGAGCCCGAACTAAACAGCTCTTATCCAAAACCTGTTTCTGATTGACAAAAAGGATTATTAGAGAAGCTCTATTCTCTCCAACAGGAAATCCAGCAGACTGCAGTGGAAAATACCGGTATCATCATAGTAATTGTGAGTGATATCCAAGCGTATGACGATTTTTTTGAAAAAGTCTTTTGTCAGCAGCAGGGATCTCAATTCCGAGCCGGCCTTTTCATCGGTATCCATGCGGAAAGCAGATTGAATATAAATCCTTCTGTCGGCATCATTGACCACAAAATCAATTTCCTTTTGAACATTGCGCCCGCCGCTGCGGTCAGCCACTACACCCACATCCACAGAATATCCTCTGCGAAGAAGCTCATTGTAAATCAGATTCTCCATCAGATGACCAGGATCATATTGCCGGTAATTTAATCGGGCATTCCGCAGCCCCAGGTCGGTATAATAGTACTTGCTGGGGAATTTGAAATACGTCTTTCCTTTCACATCGTATCTACGTGCCTGCGAGATCAGAAAAGAATCCATAATATGCTGCACATATTCTGAAACCAGGGAGGAATTGACTTTTTCGTTTCTACTACTGGCCAGTGCATTGGCGATGTTCGCGGGATTTGTCAAGGAACTGATTTGGGAGGCGAGAAAATCCAAAATATCCCCCAGCAGATCTTCCCGTTCGATGGCGTTTCGTTCCACAATGTCCTTGATATACAGTTCACGAAAGAGGTTTGTAAGATATGCCTTCTTATCCTTCTCCTCTGTAAGAGCCGTAATCCTGGGTAACCCGCCGTAAAGCATATATTGCTCCAGCGCTTTCTGCTCGTCACTGCCGACAGCGGAATAAAATTCATAGAAGGACAGCGGATATACAGGGATCTGTGACGCTCTGCCGCGAAATTCCGTGGCGATATCACTGGACAGTCCTTTAGAGTTGCTTCCAGTAACATATACATCCAGGTTTTTATATGCCTTCAGTTCATTCAGCATATCATAAATCGTGACCTCAATTCCGCCGTTTTCCTGATCGACAACTTTGCCTGTAAGCTGCACTTCGTCGATAAAGAGGAAAAAGTTTTTTTCTTTCTGTGCTGTAACGATGGATTCCACATATTCGCATAATACGATGGGATTCCTGTATTGGTAATATCGGCGTTGGTCAAGCTGGATTTTTAGGATCTGCTCCTCATGGACGCCCTGGTCAAGAAGATACTGATAGAACAAGTCAAAAAGCAGAACAGATTTTCCGCAGCGCCGGATGCCGGTGATGACTTTCACCTCGCCATTACCATCTTCCGGACGAGCTCATTTAAGTAGAAATTTCGGCTGATCACAATTGACACCTCGAATTTGCGTCGCCACTGACGTTACTTTTAGGCATAGTATAGCGCAGCGAAAGCAGAATAGCAAGGGTCACGCCGGGTATTCTCATCAAAGATGCGGCGGAGCCCCAGGAAACTTCAAGTCCAAACAGAAGTAAGTCGGAATGAGCATGGGCCTGCTGGTGCCAAATCATCATACGGGCAGGTAGGCAGGCAGCACACACGGATCTGCTGAACTATGTACCTGTGGAGATATTTATGCTTATGGCTGCAGGAGGCTTCACGGCGCAGTTGCTCTGCCGGAGCTCAGACGGGTGGGATATGCGCATCCAGACCATGAAGCTCCCAGCCGCGGCGCCTATGCATTTGCTGCGGGCAGAGATCTATGAATACATTTTCGCGCTGCTGGCTGCGGGGTCTTATTGAATTTGCGGGAGCCGTTATGATCCTGTCTGCGCTGGTAAAAGCAATTTTCTGTCCCTGCTGTTCAGCCTCTATGCGGTATATGGCCCGACGATGGTAGAAAATGATCTGCCCGCCGGCTTACAGGCTGTTCCCCCTGGCGGGCGACGCATCGGACTTAGTACAAATACGGATCTTCGGGAAGCACATTTGGTCACCGTATCTGCTTACCACTGTCCCGGTTCTGATCGGGATTGTGCATGTACCCTTTGCAATTAGGAATGGTCCCAGTGGCAGGCCATAAGCGGATCCTTTATTTTCAGCCCCGGTATTTTCCAAATACGCAGAGCAGCTTTATGCCAATCACTCTATCTCCACTTCTCCATTTTTACTGCATTCAGTTCAGAGAGAGCCATATTCAGGGAATAGGCTCAATGTAATTGCAAGGCAGCATTCTTCTGATCCTGTACTCCTACGCACACTGTTGCTTCTTCCGATTGCGGCCCATAAAGGAAGCAGAACAAAACAATCTGCTGCAAGCTTATGCCAAATTGTCTTGTCCTGCTTTTGATGAAAAACTCAAAGATACGGCTCCCCCATGTTTTTCTGGGGATATGCACGGAGATTGATACAGGGAAGATTAACCCTTGACGCCGCCGGAAGTAAGGCCGCTGGTCAGGTGCTTTTCAATGCACATGAACAGTATGACCACAGGGATCGTGGCCAGAATGGATGCGGCAAACAGGTTCTGCCATTCGATCATGTTGAATGATGAGAACTGGGTGATGCCCACGGTGATCGGCCGTTTGCTGGCAGTAGAGATGAGAACGGTGGAAATAGTGTACTCATTCCAGGAATTAATAAACACAAAGATCAGGGTGGTCACAATGCCTGGTGCAGCCATGGGGAGCAGCACCCGCACAAGAGAGCCCACCGTATTACAGCCGTCAATTTTGGCGGCTTGTTCCATTTCCGGCGAGATGGATACAAAAGTTCCCCGCAGAAGCCATATGGCAAATGCCTGGTTGAAGGCGGCGTTGATGAGCATGAGACCTACAATGGTATTGCTTAGATGCAGACTGCTCATGAGCTGAACAATACCGACCAGGAGAACCACTGGGGAGAACATTTGGCTGACAATGACAAAGCCAAGGAAGATACTTTTCCCTTTAAAGCGCATGCGGGCCATGGCATAGGCGGCAGGTATCCCGCACAGCAGGGCTATGACAGTAGCACCTCCGGCGATCAGCAGGGAGTTGCCCAGATATCGCAGCACGCCCCGGTCGATGATGTGCTTCAGGTTGCCCCATTCCCATTTGGTTGGGAACATGTGCAGGAAGTTGCTGTCGTTGGTTTCGGCAATAGAGCGGAAGCCGGTAACCAGCATCACATAATAGGGATAGAGGATGAATACGCTCAGGGCGATGACAAAAGCATACATGATTACCTGCAGCAGTGTGTGTTTGATAGTCCCGTGCCGCAGCTGGATTCCTGCCAGCATCATCACAAAAAGGCAGGGAAGGGCGGCCCAGCCTGTCCAAGTGGCGTGGAAGGAAAGGCCTTTCAGGGACGTGTCGATATTCTCCCCCGCAGCCCCGTCAAAGAGAAAGGCATCCAGTTTGGCGAAAAATTCCTCTTTGCCTTCCCCGATCAGGTCGTCCAGGTAAAGGCTTGTTTTACGGCTCATGGCATAGGTGTTTGTCATGTAGAATACGGGAATGAGCACTATGGCGGCAATCGCCAGCAGATAGGAGGCTCTGCGCAGGGATGCCGCGGTGCTGCCAAGATCCCGGTAAGGATCTCCCAGGGATTGGACCGATCCTGCAAGAGCGCAGGCGATGCTCAGGATGATGAACATCAGCAGAGCCATCAGAACCCAGGAGGAAGTCAGGCCGGAGCCGAGAAACGACCAGACACTTTTTGTAAAGCTCTCCCGGATGGAGAAGGCTACCATGGATGTGGTTTCACCCTTGGAGTTGGTCCGTGTGGTGACGTCTTCCGCAATTTCCACGTCCAGGCCTCCGGCTCTGTATTCCTCTGCGACGGCTTCCACCTCGGTGCGCACTTGCTGGTATTTTTCATCTCCTACGAAGGTGTTGTTGGACTTCTTGGAGTAGATGGTGGAAGAGAAGTTGTATGCCGGCAGGCTGAACAGCACGCCGATGGCCACAGCGGCGAGGAGAATAAGAAGCAGGGCGGTGCGGTTTTGCTTCCTGATACTGGCATCTGTTTTCACTGATCCTCCTCCTTTCGCATGACAAACAGCATATAAGCGCCGGCACAGAAGCAGAGAATCAGAAACCCGATCACGGAAAGTGCAGCAGCCGGGCCCTTCTGGCGGTTGTAAAAGTTGAGCATATACAGGTAAGTCACCATGGTGTCTGTCTTGTTGGCCGGAGCGCCTTTTGTCATGGTGTAGACAATGGGGAAGGAGTTAAAAACGTAGATAATGTTCAGGACGGTGCTTACGGTGAGACTGGGCTTGACCAGGGGAATGGTGATGCGGAACAATTTGTTCCAGAAGGAGGCTCCGTCAATCTCCGCCGCCTCATAGAGGTCATTGTCAATACTCTGCAGGCCGCTGAGAACACAGAACGTCACAAAGGGAATGGTGACGAAAATGCCGACCCCGCATTCCCACATGAATTCAATATGGTAGTTTGCCCGCCAGTTGATGGCTTCCTTGATAATGCCCAGGTTCAGAAGCACATTGTTGAGATTGCCGTATTCATATTTGATAATATAGTTCCACACGGAGGCCTGAATGACCAGGGAGGTTGCCCAGGGCAGCACCATAATGGCCCGGACAATTTTTCTGCCATGGAATTTCTTATTCAGCACCAGCGCGTTGATAAAACCAAACAGGGTGCTCAGGCCAACCACCGAAACCACCCAGATGAGCGTGTTCAGCATGACAGTTTTAAACGCGGGCAGCCCGATGGCATCCCGGAAGTTCTTCAGTCCCACAAAGCCGCCGATGAGACCGGACTTGGACACATCACTGAAGGCCAGACGGAACACGATCACGATCGGGAAGAGGACGAAAACCGACATCAGGATGATGCTGGGTAGCAGCCAGATATAGGGGGCTGCTTTCCTCTGTAATGTTTTATTCACGTTTCAACCTCCTTTCAAATACCAGGCAAAACGCCGGCGGGGAGGCGTCCTGCGGTAAAGGGGAGCAAAAAGGGAAAGGGACCGGACCAGGAAGGTCCGGCCCCTGAATCAAACCATGCCTGGGATGGCTGGTCATCCCTGATCAGGCTGCGGCATCGGCCTGCGCCTGAATATCCGCCTGCAGGGCATCCAGTTCCTCCTGGACGGAAGCACCGGTCAGCGCGTTCTGCTCAGCGGCGATGACGCCCTGCTTCACAGCATCCCACTCTCCCTTGGCGGTGGGATAGAACTGGCAAGAGTCAAGTACGCTCAGCCAGGACTCGAAGGCGGGATTTTGCTCCACCAGCGCCTGCACGGAGGAGTTGACGGCGGGCAGGAAGTCTTCCATGCTGACCCAGCCCACGTAGTTCTCAGGCGCATAGAAGAACTCCAGGAACTTCCCGATGGCTTCATCACGCTCAGCGGTCTCTTCCTCAGACAGGGTGTCATCCTTGAAGGCCATGATCCGGTCCATCACGCCCACGGAAGCGGCCTCCTTGCCCTCGTTGGCGGGGATGGGAGCCGTCGCCATATTGACGGTGGACTCTTTCGCTGCGCAGTAGGTGGGCATGGAGTTGGGGGCAATGCACATGGCCAGTTTGCCCTCGGCGAACATATCCTGCAGATCGTAGCGGGTCTGGGTCGCCGGATTGGGGTTGGTGTAGCCGTTGTTCACCAGGCTGATGGCGTACTCGATGGCCTCCACGTTCTCAGCGCTGTTCAGCGCCCAGTTGCCGTCGGCGTCCACAAATCCGCCGCCGTTGCCCCAGGTATAATAGGCAAAGGCAGCCTGGCCTTCGTCGGTGGTCATGTCAATGCCCCAGGGATACACTTCTCCCTCATAGAAGTCGAGAATGGTCTGGGAGACATCTTCCAGTTCCTGCCAGGTGGCAGGGGGCTCAATGTCCATCTCCTCGAACATGTCCACATTATAATACAGCGCGCGGGCAGAAGCCAGATCGGGGACAGCCCATACGGTATCATCCACGACCGACTGATCCATAAAGGACGGGAAGAAGTCACCGTACAGTTCTTCCGGGCAGTATTGGCTGACAGGCTCCAGCAGACCGTCATTGGCATAGTTGGCAAATACGTCGATGTTCAGGATGTCCAGGGCGCCGTCCGCGATGCGGGCGTCAGCAACAGAGTATACATCGTTCCAGGAAACAACTTCCAGATTGAGCTTGATGCCGGGGTTGGCTTCCTCAAACTTGTCTACAAAGTTGCTGCCATCCATGCCGGAGCCCAGGAACCACTCCTGGGTGTTGGGGCCATACTGGCAGATAATGACATCCAGGGTGATCTCCTCCCCGTCTGCCAACGCCATGCTCCCCAGGGAAAACACCATGGTCAGAGCCAGCAGCAGTGCGAAAATCTTTTTCATAATCGGTTGCTCTCCTTTTTAAAATTCAGGCCGGGGGCAGAGCCGTCTATCGCCGGTGCAGGCCGTGAAAAGCCCCCGGCCCTCTCATTGTACCTGAGTCAGAGGTCATATTATAGGAAAATCGAACGCAAAATAGAAATATCGGATGTGAACTCTGCAAGATTGCCCAAAATGTCATATAAGGACTACCGCCGGTTTGCCTTGCGCCAGACGCTGGGCGATGAGCCGTTTTGTGCTTTGAATATTTTGGTAAAGTAATTGTAGTCGTTGTACCCTACGGCGGCGGCTACGGCGGAGACCGGCGTATCGTCCTGCAGAAGCATGGCCCGGGCTTCTTCCATGCGATGGCTGGTGATGGCCTGGCTGACGCTCGGACTGCCCGGCAGCTGACGGGCAAGCTTGCTCAGCTTGGTGGTACCCATGTGCAGGTCAGAGGCAATTTTGGCGAGAGACAGGTTTTCCCGGAAGTGATCGTCCAGGTACATCTCCAGCCGCTGCAGATCCGTGTACTCGACGCAGCGGATGAGTCCCTCCTTTAAAATATAGGCGCTCAGTGCCTGCATCAGTTCAGCGCAGGCGGAGGTTT
The DNA here is from genome assembly GCA_964523685.1 of uncultured Oscillospiraceae bacterium. Taxonomy (GTDB): domain Bacteria; phylum Bacillota; class Clostridia; order Oscillospirales; family Oscillospiraceae; genus CAJOIG01. The sequence goes on from CAZGAM010000069.1 coordinate 10,359, forward strand.
CCCGGAAGGTAAACTGCCGCAGGGACCAGAAAGCCTCCCGCAGGGTTTTCCGGTCTCCCTGATACCAGCCGAGAACCTGCTCGGTCCGGTCCCACTGCCTCTCCTGGGGCGTTTCATCCAGAAACTGGCCGAAGGACAGAAAGGCAATGGGAACCCCTCTTTCAAAAAGGGGAAGAACCACCTCCCACAGGCCCGCATGGCACCGATAGCGGTAGATGCCCTGCTGGTTGGTGCAGGCCCGGATTGCCTGGCTGTTGCACGCCTCACACCGCTGATGGCCCTCCGCCTCGGCGTGGATGAGGCGGCAGAACTCCTTGCGGTCGCAGAAAATCTGCACGTTCCTGCCTTCTCCGTCCCATATGCCGGTCTTTATGTCGGTGAGTATCTGCAGGTTTTCCACCAGACGCTGCAGTTTTTCCGTATTGAACAGTACCTTC
>CAZGAM010000070.1:0-10777 GCA_964523685.1 uncultured Oscillospiraceae bacterium
CCAAGATCATTGTAGATGTCATTCACCAGAATATTCTCAATGGTAATAATATTGATCATATCTGCCGTGACATTCTGCGCTTCCGGATGCAAAGCCTTGAACAGTTGCAGTACGTATTTGATCTCCTTAAACAGGTTGGTGAACACACTGTCCTTAGTTTTTCGCCGGAAAGTAGGGTGTCCTCCTATGCACATAAGAATGTTTCAGGGCATCTTCTTTGTCGGTTATGTTATGGCAGCAGACCCACAGCTTTATGGCAACAATGTATGTCCCTGCTCAAAGCCGGGCAGACTGCCGATCTCATTACGTTAAAGCAGGGGATGGAATCAGGAAAGACTCACAATTCCCGGGTCATCTGCCAAGTGTTCTGGCTTATGGACTCTAGAAGTGGAGAAGGTATTACTCGAAGGCGGAATGGGCTGTACACCCTTCCGAAACCTGCGCCTACGGCTTGGAGCAGCAACTCTCCTGGTTTTCTTGTGAAGCGCATGTTCTCTGCTCGTTTGGTCATCCCCAGGTGGCGGGGCGGGGGCAGAACGGAAGATCCCTCTGGCAGTTGCACAGACATACATATCCGTCAAAGACAGAGCTTGGTGCATTCTGCCCGAAGACTTTCATAATCCTGTTGTCACAGCGCTACACGTATGCCGTGACGCATTTTACTCTGTCTTGCCTTTACCTCGTTTGCCCTCCCTGTTCCCAGGTGCATTCGCCGACATTCTGTCATACTCTTAGCCATATGGACATGGACGACTTCGGCTGTTTCCGGGCTTTTCGCCTTGAGCAGATCTGCTCTTCAGGCGGCCGTTTTCCGGCTCCATCTGTTCCAAGGGTGTGCAGGCGCCGGATCCGGCAGACGCTTCACATCGGTCTGTGATTCGCATTTTGTTCCTGTCAGGTTGGGCTGCTTTGGCTTTGCGATATCTATGATATCACAGAGGCCCGGTAATTTCAAGAGAAAATTTGTAAAATCTGGACGACTTTATGTATGCATAGAATCTCTTTTTTTTTGAAAAAACCATAATGAAATTGCAAATTTTGAAGTCAGTTTCAATTTTTAAAAGAATACATAGAAAAATTGCATTCACGGTTACTGCTATTTTTCTGAGAAAAAAAGGGCTCTCCGGAGAGGGAAGTTTCCTTCCGTTTCCCTGAAGAGCCCTGTATTTGAAATACTGGTCAGCGGTAAAACTCCTGAATATAGTTCAGTACATCCTGACGGCTGCCCTGGAAAGGTCCGGGCGTTTCCATTTTGAGGCTGACCAAAGCGGTACAGTACAAAAGTGCCTCGGCAACGCCGACACGCTGCCGTTCGGTGATGTACCCGGCAAAAGTGGTATCTCCCCGTCCGGTTCTGCCGGAAAGGTTCCGGGCTTTGATGGGGCAGGTGTAAATCTGTTTCCCGTCGTATGCCAGAACCTCCGTGTTGTGGGTGATGAGCACCTCTTTGGCTCCCCAGCTGTACAGAAGCTCGGCCGCCTTGGCCCGGTCTGTGAGACCGGTGAGAATCTCCGCCTCTGCTGCATCGGTTTTCAGGTAGTCGATGAGCGGCAGGTACTGGCGCTTTTCTTCCCAGTCATGGAAGGCCATGCTTTGGTCCGGTTCCACATGACGCAGAAGGCACTGTACGTCAACCGCCACTTTTCCGTGGCGGGACGCCTCGGCAAACAGCGGCCCGTCAAAGTCCCCGTATACCAGCCCGCCAAAGTGATAAACCGACGCTTCGACGTCCGGGAATTCATCGAAATGGAAAGGATCACATACACCCATGGAGGTGCACAGGCGCCGCTCCTTGTCGGCTGTTAGATACTGATTGCGGATGGAGCAGGTATGCCGGGATGGCGCCCAGTACAGATCCACACCCGAGCCGTCAAAACGTGCGGCAACATCGGCATCTTCCGGGTTGAGCTTGGTGAATACGGCTGTACGGTTTCCGCTTTTTGCCGCGGCAAAGCCGGAGGCTACAACGGCCCCGCCAAGCTCTTTGCGTTCATGGCCTTCGTAGTCGATGTTGTGATCCAGAGAAACCGGGCCGATCACCAGCACATCATACTGTTTTTTTTCGTCCATAAAAATATCTCCATACTCTTCCCAAAAATTCTTCCAACCACAAAAGCGGACACTCTGCCGGGGAGAGCACTGCTGTCCCTACTGCAGCACCCGCACACAGCGGTCGATGAGAGTCATATGCACCTTGTCCCCTACGGAGAAACGCTCGCTCAGCTGGGGATTATAGATCTCTACAATGATGGGTTTGTCTCCCAGCATGACCTCGTATTCCACTTTGGTGCCGTAATAAGTGGCCCTGGAAACCGTTCCGGGAAGGGGGCCCTCCTTGGAGGAGAGGAGAATCGATTCCGGCCGCACGGAAAGACAGCATCCACTGTTCGTCGTGACCCCTTCCATCCTGCCGGGTGCCGGCAGGGAAAATTCCTTTCCGCCGACTTCGACCAGGGCACGTTCGCCGGATTTCCCTTTGTAGGTGCCGTCGATAAAATTGGCCTTGCCAATGAAGTTGGCTACAAAGCGGCTGTTGGGCTGTTCGTATATTTCCGTGGGCGAGCCCTGCTGGCAGATAACGCCGTCTTTCATGATGACGACCCGGTCAGAAATGGCCATTGCCTCCGACTGATCATGCGTGACGTAGAGAGAGGTAATGCCCAGACGCTTCTGCAGAGCCCGGAGCTCATCCCGCATGCTCTCCCGCAGCTTGGCATCCAGGTTGCTGAGCGGCTCATCGAATAGCAGAACACTCGGTTCAATCACAACGGCCCGGGCAAGAGCGACCCGCTGCTGCTGTCCGCCGGACAGCTGGTTGGGAAACCGCCGCTCCAGGCCGGTCAACTGCATCATCTCCATAACATCGTTGGTGCGGCGGATAATCTCGTTCTTTTCAAGTTTCGCTACACGCAGACCGTAGGCAATGTTCTCCCATATATTCAGGTGGGGAAACAGGGCATAGCTTTGAAATACCATGGATATGCCGCGTTTATTAGGGGGCACATTGGCCACATCCCGCTCTCCTATGAGCACATTGCCGCTGGTAGGATATTCAAACCCGGAGATCATGCGCAGCGTAGTGGTCTTGCCACAGCCGGAGGGACCCAGCAGCGTTACCATCTCTCCATCCAGAATTTCAAGATTGATGTGGTCGACAGCCACAAAGTCCTTGCCGGTATCCGGCTGCTGGAATACCTTTGTCACATCCTTCAGGGTGACCCCGGAACTTTTTTTGCTGAAGCTCTTCTGTTCGTTCGGATTGCTCATTTGGATCCCTCCGTTGATTTTGTTTTGGCCTGGGGCACCTTTGACCGCGGTGCCAGAAGCAGGTTGATAAGACCGTTAAAGATGCCGATGAACACCAGCAGAATGGCTACCAGCATGGTGACAAAGGCAGCCGCCTGGCTGTATTTGGCCTGGTCAAAGAGGGTGTAAATCTTGCTGGTTACCAGGTTCCATCGGGGAGATACCAGGAAGATCACGGCACTCACAGCGGTGATGGCTTTTACAAAAGAGTACACGATGCCGGAGAAGAACGCGTTGCGCAGCAGCGGCAGGGTGATGCGCCGGAAGGAGTAGTCACTGGAAGCACCCAGAATAGTAGAAGCCTCCTCAATGGAATTGTCAATCTGCAGCAGGGTCGTAGTGCCGGACTCAATGGCTACCGGCATGTTGCGGAAGGTGAAGACGATTACCAGAATCGCAGCAGTGCCTGTAAGTACCAGAGGACCGGTATTGAAAGCCAGAATGTAGCTGATACCCAGCACGGTACCGGGTACAGCGAACATAAGAACAGAGGAAATTTCAATAAAACGTTTGCCGTAGTAGTTGCGTTTGGCTGTCAGATAGGCAATGATCATGCCCAGAAGACCGCCGATCACCGCTGAAATGAGACCAAGAACCATGGAGTTTTTCAGGCTGTCCCAGCCGTAGGAAAGGGCCCTCCGGTACTGGTCCAGGGTGAGGGAGTAATCCCGGCCCCAGGTTTTGACAAAGGAGCCGAATACCACGGTACCGTAAAACAGGATGATGACAGCGGCTACCAGCATGCAGAAGAGAAACAGCGGCCACTTTACTTGGGGGTCGTTGATCAGCTTTCTGGCCTGTGTAGGCTTTCCCGTGACCGTGACAAAACTCTTTTTGTTTACCCAGTATTTATTGAGCAGAAAGGCAATGACCGCCGGCAGAAGCAGCAGCAGAGCCAGCACGGATCCCCTTCGCATGTCGTAGCTGCCCGTGATGATCTGGTAGACCTCAATGGATAGCGTGGAGTAGCTGCCGCCGATGGTGGCGGGATTGGAAAAGTCTTCCAGGGACTGGATGAATACCAGAAGGCACCCGGAGATAATGCCCGGCAGGGACAGGGGGAACGTAACGGTCCAGAAGGTGTGCCAGCGGCTGGCGCCCATATTGCAGGCGGCGTCCTCGACAGAGGCGTCTATGGAAGAGAGAATACCTGAAAGGGTGAGGTAGGCAATGGGGAAAAAGCTCATGACCTGCACTACGATCAGGCTGCCCATTCCGTATACGTTGTTGTCTTTGATGCCCAGCAGGGTGTTGGTGATGAAGCCCTGCCGGCCAAACAGAAAGATGATGGACAGAGACAAAATAAAAGGCGGCGAAAGAATGGGCAGGGTAGCAATCATCTGCAGAAACTTTTTGCAGGGGGCATTGGTGCGGGTGATTGTGTAAGCAAACACATAGCCCACGAACGTGGAGATGACCGCATCAATCAGGCCAAGCAGCATGGTTCGCCCGAAGACAGCCAAATAGCGGGAAGTCGTGAGAATCTGCCACAGGTTTGCCAGAGAGAAGCGGCCGTTCTCGTCGGTGATGCTGAAGAGGAAGATCTTCACCAAGGGATAGATCACAAAAAGAGCCAGAAGCAGCATAGTAAGAATGATGGCAATCAGCAGGATGGGCTGCCGGGCAATCATTTTTGTCTCATCAATCTTTTTTTGGCGGGCGGTACTTCTGTGGCCCGCAGCAGCAGATGTAGCCATGCGCATTCCTCCTGCGGTTTATTATATGCAGCCGAAAGCAAATAGAATACAGGCGATTATGGTAAAATTTCCACCATTGGAAGTTCTCTCATAGAAGTGAGTTGATTATTGAAAGAGCTTCCCCCTCCCCATAAGGGAGAGGGAAGCCAAAAGATATAGCCTGAATGAAGGGCAGAAAAATCCCTTTTTGGACAGATCAGCCAAGGTCAAAAATTATTCGGTTGGAGCGTTGGCGATCTCTTCCTCAAACTGATTGCAATAATCATCCTTTACACTGGCAGCCCATACCGCATCATAGTCGATGACGTTTACCTGATCCAGGGTGACCAGGCCATCGGCTACGGGTGCTTTGGTATTGGTGGGGACACGGAAGGAATTGTTCTCCGCATACAGCCCCTGACCCTCGGCAGAGCACATCCAGTCGATGAAGGTCTTGGCGTTTTCAATTTCATCTTCCGGTGCGCCTTTGATAATAGCGGTTGCACCCACCTCATAGCCAGTGCCGTCAGAGGGGAAACTCAGCTCAATGGGGTATCCCTCAGCCGTGGGCTGCAGGGCATCATGGGAGAAGGTGAGAGCAATGCCGGCCTCCCCCAGTGCTACCGCGTTCGGGGCTGCAGAACCAGATTTGGTGTACTGAATAATATTCTTGTTCAGTTCTTTCAGATAATCCCAGACAGCATCGTCGCCTTTGAGCTGAACCAGAGTGGAAAGCACCGTATAGGCGGTGCCGGAGGTGGCAGGGTGCGCCATAATGATCTGGCCTTCATACTTGGGATCCAGAAGGTCGTCCCAGCTGGTGGGGTACTCATATCCCATCTCATCGAACCAGTCGGGGTTGCAGGCAAAGGCGATGCAGCCGACGTAGATGGGGTTCCATACACCGTCAGGATCCAGATAAGTCTCCGGGGTGTCTGACAGCTCGGGGGACTGATAGGGTTCCAGCAGTCCTTTTTCAGCCGCTGCTATGTAATTGTCGGTAGAACCGCCAAACATCAGCGTGGCCTGAGGATTTTCTTTCTCGGCTTCTACACGCGTCAGCATTTCCCCTGCGGACAGACGGATATAGTTGACCTTGATCCCGGTCGCTTCCTCAAAGGCATTGAAATAGTAGATTACCTCGGATTCCGGGAAGGCTGTGTAGATGGTCAGCTCATCGCTGGCAGCAAAGGCACTGCCGCCGACACCGGCCACGAGGCTTATTGCCATGATAACAACCAGCATCATGGAAAGGGTTCTTTTCATAGTGAGAGTTCCTCCTTACTTGTGTTCCATTGTTCCTGCACAGAACAAAATTATGGCTGAATTGCATTGGATAGTATAAAGGCATTTGTGTATTTTGTCAAGATTAAGACGAAATTTGCCCCTGAAATTGTTGCTATTGAGCAAATGATTGGCAAAAATGGAAGTTCAGCGGGCGGCACATATAGCATCAGGAGGTGATCTGCGAATCTGTTCCCCGCATCATGGTTTGGAGGCGGTGCGTATGCAGCAGGGGAACCAACCAAAAGGTGTACCCTTTGCGACACTGTTTATGAATTCCAGGTCATGAATATTGCACATCCATTTCATCTTCACCGCGGATCGTGAAGGTCAGAGATTGATGAGGAGGAACATCCGACACAGGACAATCAGAAAAATACAGCTTGGCTCCCTGCGCTTTTACAAGAGCCATGGCATCCGGATGGGCACTTTCATATCGTCTGTCGCTGGATGCGCAGCACACCACGGCCTGAGGCCGGATGGCTGAAAGCAAAGCTGCGTCTATCCCATCTTTCTGGCCATGGTGACCTAGTTTGAAAATAGAAGCCCGCAGTTTTTCGGGCTCAAGATCATCATACCCTCTGCAGTTTGTATCTCCCGGCAGGAGAATTCGGATGTCCTTATACTCCAATGCCAGTATGAGGCTGTAGTTATTCATTTGCCCATCCAAAGCGGTGAGAAGAGCAGAAAAATCCGGGCGGCCTACGGCATCGGCCAGCTCTCTGCACTGGCTCTTTAAAGAGGCTGCTTTGCTGGGAGACGGGGCAAGAACAGATATGGTTAAATCCTGGCAGGGACGGTATGTATAGCCGGCTCCGGCCATGAAGATCCGGCCGTCTAAGCTGCTGCAGATATCCCGGTAATCATTCCAGGCGCGGCGGAACTTATCCTGAGAGGGGGAGGATCCCGCGAAAGGCGCGAAGTACGGCATACTTTTATAAAAATCCACGGGGAGGCTCTGCCACAGAATATCTGGATGCCACTTCTTCAGCACAGCGGCGAGACCGCAAGTATGATCCTCGTGAATATGGGTCATAACTGCCATGTCGATATGATCCAGACCATATTGGCTCAGCCAATCGGCCATGGGGATACGGCCTGACTGATGATTGGAATATTCTTCTGCCTCGCCGCTGCCGCCGTCAATAACCATAACGAAGCGGTCGGAGGGCCTGGTATGGTCCGGGCATTCCAGCAGGATGGCTTCTCCGTAGCCAACATTTACAAAGGTAAGTTTCAATGGTTCCATGGCTGTCACTTTATAGCCCTCTTGATGTAGAAGCTGGAAAGAATCAATACAAGGACAGTCATAACGATAGCTCCGGCACTGCCAAAGCCGAATTTCAGGTTTCGAATCCCGTTATTGTAAAGGAACTGCGTGATGGTGGCCGTGGTTCCCGCGGGACCGCCGCCTGTGAGGATATTTACCTTCTCAAACAGGCGGAAAGTATCAATCGTTCGCAGCAGAGCACACAGAGCCAGACCGCCTTTAATATTGGGAATGGTAATATGGAGGAACTGCTGCACCACGCCGGCGCCGTCGATCCGGGCAGCTTCATATTGATTTTCCGATACAGACTGGAGCGACGCGTATAACAGCAAAAATACGAAAGGTATATTCTGCCATACGTCAATGACCAGAAGAGTCCAGAACGCCGTTCCGGTCTCCATAAACCAGTTGTGTACGGGCAGCCCCAGAGTTTCCAGCAGCTGGTTTACGATCCCATAATTGGGAGAGAGCATCATCCGCCAGCTCAGAGCAACGGTAACGGTAGGCAGCAGATAAGGCAGCAGAAGCAGCGTGCGCATAATTTTCTGCCCGCGTTTCAGGCTCTTTATAAACACCGCGATCAGCAGTCCCGCAACCATTTCCAGTATGACTGCCAATATGGTGAATTTGACCGTGTTGTATAATGACTGGCGAAAATAACCATTTTTAAAGAGGGAAATATAGTTTTTTAACCCAATGAATTTGGCGTTTTCCGTTCCCTTCAGATACTGATAGTCCGTGAAGCTGTATATCAGTGTGTAGACCAGCGGATAAGCTGTCAGGGCAAACATTACCAGCAGAGTAGGCAATAGCATAAGCCGGGGAAATGATTTTTCGCCCAGTCGGGCCGTGTTGGCATGTTCAGCTGCAGACTTATTCATGAGCTTTCCTCCCAAGGGGATATTCGTCCCGGTATTCTGGTACTTCCCGCGCCGCCTTGCAAGCGGCGCGGGAACATTTTTTTGCAATCGAAGATAGAAACAGAGTTTTTCGAGTTTATGCCATCAGGTCTTCCAGAGCGGACTGGGCGTCAGCCAGGCCGGTGTCTATATCCTTCACACCCTGGATTACGGAATCCATTTCGGTTCCAAGAATTTCAGTGAATTCCGTCCACTGCTCAATGACAGGACGATATACGCCGGTCTCCAGAGCACCGCATACGGCCTCCAGATGCGGGTATTCAGCCAGGACATCTTCTGCTGTCAGGCAGCTGTAGCGGCAGGGCACACCGCCCAGTTCGACCGTGGACAGCTGGACTTCCGGATCCATCAGGTACTCCAGCAGCTGATAGGCCAGATCCTTGTGGGGGGCGTTGGCCGGAATGCCAATCGTCCACACGCCTTCCAGGGAGGTGGGCTTGGTTTCGTCCTCATCATTCAGCTTGCCGGGCATGACGATATAATCTGCCGCACCGTCCGCAGTGGGAACATACCAGCCGGGCCAGCCGAGGCCGAGGGCGGCATTGCCGTTGTCGATAGCGGCGACGATATCATCCTTATCCATGGTGTCACCCAGATGGTACAGGTCAATGTAGTTCTGGAATGCGGCCTTGAACTCCTCGGTGTTGACAGTGGGTTGGTTATTTTCATCTACGACCCAGCCGCCATATGCCAGAAGGTGGGGAATGAAGTCAGAAACGATGTTGTCGGCAGAGCCGCCGCGGACCAGGTAACCGGTTTTGCCGGCGTCATGGGTCTTGGTGGCAATGTCCACAATTTCTTCCATGGTGTCGATATCTTCCGGTGCATAACCGGCTTCCTCAATGAGTGCCTTGTTGTAGAGCAGGACCGTCACATTGCCGAAATAGGGGGCAAGGTAAATATCGCCGTCAACATTGCAGATCGTGGTCGTTGCCGGAATAATATCATCATCAAAAGAATAGCCCATCTCTGACAGATTGGCAAGAACCCCATTGGCGGTGAATTCCGCCATCCAGGAGCCGTCTACCATGCACAGATCATATACGCCGGTGGGATTGACAGCGTCCAGAGCGATATTCTGATGCAAATCATCAAAAGCCTGGTCCAGCACGTTGAACTTGACATTGTGCTCCTCCTCAAACGCGGGGAGAACGGCTTTGATGACATCGCCGTACGTACCGCCGCGCAGGATGAGGGTCATCTCTGTGGGCTCACCCTCTGCAAAAGCGAAAGCGCCCAGACTCAGCACCATGCAAAGCGCCAGGGTTATGGCAAGAAACTTTTTCATCTGTTTTCCTCCTTAAAAGATTGAAGTTATTGTTACTCTTTGACAGCACCGCTTGAAAGACCGGAAATCAGGTAGTTCTGCGCAAAGATCACAAACAGAGTGATGGGAATCACGGACATGATGCCGCCGGCGGCTACCAGACCGAAATTCGTCAGGTTGTCCTCTGTGTTGAGCACAGCCAGACTCAGGGGGACCGTATAATTGGCGGGGTTCTGCACAAAAATAATGCTGTAGGTGTACTCATTCCAGGCATACATAAAGGAGAGCATGGCAATCGCGGCAATGCCTGGCGCCACGAGGGGCAGGACAATACGCAGATAAAGCTGCCATTCGGTCGCTCCGTCCACCTTCGCGCTCTCCTCAACCTCCTCCGGCAGATCCTGGAAGAAGCTGATCATAAACCAGATCGTTAAGGGTATATTAATCAGGATGCACGCCAGAATGACAGGCATTTTTGTCTGCAGGATGCCTATCTTCGAAAACATGGTATACAGAGGTATGGTGAAGGCAACAGGCGGCAGCACCCGCACAAGCAGGATCCAGTAGGTGAGGGGCCGCTTGATGCGCAGATGAAAACGAGACCGGGCCAGAATATAGGCGGCGCACAAACCGATCAGGAGACTCACCGCGGTGGAGATCAGGGTGGTCTGCAGACTGTTGACCAGAGCCGTTCCAAAGTTGGCTCTTGTGAAAAGTTCCTTGAAATGCGTCAGGGTCAGGGAGTGGGGGATGATGGAAATATGCCCCCGCATCTCCTCGCTGGGCCGGATACCCATGGCAATCAGCCAGTAAATGGGGAACAGAGCGAGGAACAGCAGCAAGATGCAAACAGCTGCCTTTGCGACCGTAATGACTCTGCGTTTTACTTTCATCATAATTTTGGCAGGAACCCCCTTGTTCTGAACCATAAGAGGAATGCCCTGTCTTCACCTTTCTGAAAATTTTTCTGTACTATGTTTCGTCAAAGCAGGGGGATGTCGATGCCGGCCGCAGCGAAGATTGTCTCTGCCAGCGCCATGGGACAGGAACGGGA
>CAZGAM010000071.1:0-10308 GCA_964523685.1 uncultured Oscillospiraceae bacterium
TATATATATATTGTACACCATGCATTCCAGCCTGTCTACCTGTTTTCATCTTTTTGAGGATTTTCTTCCGATAGGCGAAAAACCAAGCTCCAAGATGTCGTCGGCAGAAACTGGGAAATGGCAAAAACAGGATACCATCCGCTAGGTGGAGAAACAGCCCTATGGCATATTCCGCCTCCGGATCCTGGATCTGCAGGCGAGCCATGCGGTAGCCTCCATTTTGTGCATAACCGGGAGGACTTTTATACCTCATAGATAAAACAATTCTTTTGTATATCTCAGGCGGACAGGGATCCTTCCCTGAAGCGGTTAGTCTCCCTTCAGAACAGCGGGTACCTCCTGAAGGCTTCGCTCTGTATACTCCCAGGCTGCTATGCCGGCGGTTCCCTCCTGTACATCCTGGAAATCATAGGGAATACCCAGTGCTACCACCAGTACCGGCACATTCAGTTCTCCCAGAGAGCGGAGGATCCGCCGGTGCTCTTCCCTGAGGTGGCTGTTATAGGTTCCCAATACCAGGGAACTGTGCCTTTGCGCCGAGGCGAGCAGGGCTGTTCTCTCTTCCTCAGACGGTTCCTGAGAGAGAATCAGGCTGTCTCCCCCCAGGTTCTCTGCCATAAACCGGGCGAAGCATACTCCCTGATCCTCCTCGTTGTTTACGATGGCACTGCGGTGAGAGGGCTCCGAGGCGAAAAGAATGTCGGTTCCCAGATCGGGAAGACGCCCGCCGGGCAGGTTCCACCCGGCGAGAGATTGCTGGAGCATCTGCTCCGTTCTTGCGAGGTCCTCCCGGTTGTCATAGGTTGGGTACTCCCAGTCCATGGCGTTTTTGACGGATAAAATCCGCTCTGTACTTCTTTCCAGTTCTTCCCGGGAGAGAGTTCCCTCCTCCACTGCCTGTTCCAACGCCAGCATCGTCTCTTTCTGCACCGGGAGAGTACGGGAAACCAGGGCAATATCGGCTCCGGCCAGAAGAGCGGATACCGCTCCCCGGGCAGTTCCATAGCAGGAAGCAATAGCCTCCATTTCCATGCAGTCTGTCAGTACAAGGCCCTCATAGCCTAACTCTTTCCGGAGAAGGCCGGTGATGATTGCGCGGGACATGCTTGCCGGCAGTTCCTCCGGCTCCAGGGCAGGAAAGAGGATATGGGCCGTCATCACGCCGGCAGCCCCTGCCTGCACCGCCTGCCGGAAGGGAAGCAGTTCCCGCCGGCGCAGCTCCTCCAGGGACAGGGTGATCCTGGGCAGACAGAAATGCGTATCCAGATCTGTATCTCCATGGCCCGGGAAGTGTTTGGCGCAGGCCAGCACATGATTTTCCTGCAGGCCCCGGATCATCTGGGTTCCGTAGGCACCCACCTGCTCCGGTGTGTCTCCGTAGCTGCGTACGCCGATTACGGGATTATCCGGATTGCAGTTGATATCCATGCAGGGGGCAAGGTCAAAGGTAATCCCCAGGGAGCGGAGCTGTCTGGCGGTGATCTGCCCCGCCTCGTAGGCAAGAGCCGGTCCGCCGGCAGAGGCGATCGCCATGGCGCCCGGTACGTTGACCCCGTCTTCCGCCAGACGGGCGACGGTTCCTCCTTCCTGATCCATGGCGATAAAGGCCGGGATTCCTGTGTTTTGGCGGATGCAGTTTTGAAGGTCCTCACACAGGCTTCGCAGTTGGGCAGCATCCTGCACATTGCGCCGGAAGAGGATCACATTGCCGATTTTATATTCTGCCAGAAATTGTTTTATCTCCGCAGTCAGCACGGTTCCATCAAAACCAATCATGATGTGCTGGCCCAGCTGCCAAAAGAAATTCTTCTGGTTGTCCATATCGTCCTCCCAAAGCGATTCTCTCTCCATGTCCCGGACGGCCGGGAAAAGCCCCGGCTTTTTTCTGTCTTACGCCAAACAGCAAGGGCTGCTAAAGGCTGTTTTTGGTTCCTGTCAGGGCTCATCCACCATCCGTCTTGCCAACAGCACGGCGCCTTCTGCCGCTGTCCGCCGGGGCGGGATGCAGGGCCAGGTCGGCAGCTCTTTTTTCAGTATGGCCGCTGTATGCCGTCGAAGCAGTGTGTCCTGCTGCAGCAAACCGCCCATCATGGCAATTTCCCCGCGCTCCATATTCAGCTGGCGGACGACGGTTTTACTCAGCTCGCCCAGTGCCCGGGCATGCCTGGCGAGAATCTCTTCCGCCGCAGGATCCTTTTCGGCGGCAGCCTGTTCCACCAGCGGGGCCACCGCGGCGACCCGGCTTTTGTTCCCTTCATAGACATAGGATATCATGCTCTGCCTGTCTCGGATGCCAAACCTGCCGGCGAGGAGATCTGCCAGATAGGAAGCGTCGCCGTTCCGGTCCCAGAACCGGGTGACTGCCCGAAGTGCGTCGCGGCCCAGGGCATAACCGCTCCCCTCGTCGCCCAGAAGATGGCCCCAGCCGCCGGCGCGAATCAGGTTTCCCTCCCGGTCCGAGCCCACACAGATGGATCCGGTACCGGCAATGAGAGCACAGCCCGGCGAGCCCTCCAGGGCTCCCGCCAAAGCGATTTCACTGTCCCCCACCAGCTGCCAGTGCTCCACCCGGGCTTTTTCCATCGTCTGTGCCACCAGGGTCCGCAGCCGGGGATTGCTCACCCCTGCCGCCCCCATGCAGACAGCGAGGCACCGGCCCTGTTCCTGGAAAAAACAGACCAGCTCCTCCAGCAGCCTGTCCACGGACTGCTGGTCTGTGCCGTTGATATTGAGAGGACCCAGGACGCGTTTTCCCAGAGTCTGCCCTTCCCTGTTCTGCCACAGAAGCGTGGTTTTGGTTCCTCCGCCGTCTATCCCGGCAAAATAATCCACTTTTTCCGCTCCCTTCGTCTCTTCGCTCGGTCTCCCGGGCTGGAGAAAACTTTCTCCCAGGTCAATCGGGTCGGTCCCAAAACCGACCCGCATGGCTCCCAGGTGCAACGGGAACCTGGCAACCCCTGCTCCGGAGGGACTTATCCTGGTGCTGACGCTCCGCAAGCTCCTAAAAAAATCCGGAGGACGTTGCGCCCTTCGGATTTTTCTTTCTTTGCTGAGCACAACCTTCCATGCTCTCCATCCTCCCTGTCCCTTGCAGGGAGTCTGGCCCCGGCATTCCGGCATCACCAGGGAAGTTCCGCCATGACTTCCGAAACCTCCAGCGGGCGGTCGATAAGCCCGTTTGCCAGCATCCAGTCGATATTTTCCTGCCAATTTTCAGCCGTTTGGGTCAGAAAAGGGGCCTCTTCCGTTTCCATCAGAGGCAGCAGGGTTTCACAGGATTGGGTCTCCACCGACTCGGAAAGGGGGAAGTTCTCCTCGCTCTGGTTCTCCAGGAGGATCTGCAGACAGGATACAGGGTCGGCCTGGAAATCCTCAAAGCCTCTGGCGGAGGCACGTAAAAAAGCACACAGGACGTCCGGTTCTTCCTCAATGACTTTCTCGTTGGCAAGAAGCACGGCCTCATAATAATTGGGAATGCCGTATTCATTGACCAGGAACCAGTTTACCTCAAAGCCTTCCTCTTCCAGTTGCGGTACCTCGTGGTTTATCAGGCATCCGATGGTGGCGTCCACCTTCCCGGTGGTCAGGGAGCTCATGAGGTCAAAACCCACGTTGATGAGCTCCACATCCCCGCTGTCCGAGCCCACATACGCCATCATGGACTGGATCAGCGCTTCGCTGAGGGCCGTGCCTGCATAGCCGATCTTTTTCCCCGCCAGGTCCGCAGGACTATGAATATTCTGTTCCGCCAGGGACAGGACCACATTCAGAGGGGACTGGACGACCGCCCCAATGGATCGGATCGGAACACCCTGATTGGCTGCCGCCTGGATGGCGTCCTGTTCATAGTATACGCCGATCTCCGCCTGGCCGGCTCCCACCAGGGCCAGGGCATCGTTTTCGTTGGCGGGGAAATGGATCTTTACATCCAGGCCCTCCTGCGCGTAATACCCCCGTTCAATGGCGGTATAGAGGAAGGTATGCAGCGCATTGGGATACCAGTCCAGTACGACGTCGATCTCCCGGAGATCGCCGGATGCCCCGGCCTGGCCGGGCAGGCCGGAGAGCAGAACTGCCAGCAGCAGGCACAGCACGATTTTGAGCTTTTTCATGGTCAAAGTACCTCTTTGCCGAAACTCACTGGCGGCGCCAGGTGATCAAACGGCGTTCTATGGCCGTCGTCAGCGCCACCAGAATGATCGCCACGGCAGACAGCAGAACAATCGGCGCAAAAACGCCCGCACCGTCCAGCTGCGTCATCATCCGGCGGCTGAAATAGCCAAGACCGCTTTGGGCGCCCAGCCATTCGCCTATGGCCGCCCCAATGACCGATAAGGGAATCGCCATTTTTAACGCGGAAAAGAAATAGGGCAGTACAGCCGGCCATTTCAGCTTTTGGAAGATCTGCCGGCGGCTGGCGCCGAAGGTGAGCAGAAGCTCCTGCATTTCGGTACGAACGGACCGGAACCCGTCAAAAACAGTGATCACCACGGGAAAGAAGGTCATGAGTACGGTCACCAGTACCTTGCTCCCAAGCCCATAACCGAACCACAGCACAAAAAGAGGAGCCAGGGCGGTGGTGGGAATGGTCTGGGAGGCGATGATCAGGGGATACAGGGCCTTCTCGGCGATGGGACAGGCATCCATGAGCACGGCAAGAGCCAGTCCCAGCCCGACAGACAGGACAAGACCAAGGCCCACCACGGACATAGTGGCGGGCAGATGGGCGGTGAAAAGGGGCACCCGCAGCTCCCAGAGCCGTTTCAGCACCTGGATGGGGGAGGGCAGAATGTAGGCGGCATGGATCCCCATGGCGGCCATCTGCCAGATCATCAGAAGAGCGAACACCAAAATCGCCGCCGGCAGATTCGCCTTGACTTTCTTTCTCATGGCCCCTGCCTCCGAAGCTTGGCAATCAGACGCTCTTTCAGCGCGAGCATGGCGGGATGCTCCAACCCCGCTACGGTCCGGGGTACATCCTCGGGGACAGGGAACGACTCCAGGGCGGTGATGGGCCGGTTCTCTGCCGCCAGCACCCGGGTGGAGAGAAACACCGCCTCCTCCACATCATGGGTGATAAAGAGAATGGTTTTTTTCTCCCGCAGCCACTGCTCCCGCAGCCACTCCCGCAGTTCCAGGCGGGTGAGATAATCCAGCGCCGAGAACGGCTCGTCCAGCAGGAGAAGTTCCGCGCCGGTCAGGATGGTCCGGGCAAAGGCGGCCCGCTGGCGCATGCCCCCGGACAGCTCCCAGGGGGACTTGTCCTGCCAGCCGCTCAGCCCCACCGCCTCCAGCGTTCTCTCTGCCCGCTCATGCATTTCCCGCCGGGAGAGCTTCCCCTGGATCTCCATCGGCAGACGGACATTTTCTTCTACGGTCCGCCAGGGAAACAGCAGGTCGCTCTGGGGCATGTATCCGCAAGGGCTTTTCCGGCCGGCGATAGCTTGCCCATCCACCCGAATCGTCCCGCTGTCCGCGGTCAGAAGGCCGCAGGCCAGGCGGAGGATGGTGCTTTTTCCGCATCCGGAGGGGCCGATCAGGGAGACAAATTCGCCGCGCTCTACTGCAAAATGCAGATGCGCCAGGGTACAGGCGGCGTCCTCCGGATACTGGAAGGTGACATCGTCAAAGGCCAGCATCTCAGCGCCGCATCTCCCAGGCCATGTCCCAAAAGGAGGACTCATAGCGGGAACAGGTGAGAAAGATCTCCTCCAGGCGCCTTTGCTGCGCCTCGGTATAGTTTGCCGTGAGGCGATCCGTAAGGTCCGCCAGCGCCTGATTGGAGGCGCTGTAGTCCTCATTGGCGTAGCCCCGGATCCATTCGCCGTAAAAGGGGTGCTCGCCTGCCCGGGGGTGTTCGGCTGTGATTCGCCGGGCGATATACTCATAGCTCAGAGCACAGGAGAGAATGGCGGCGGCGATCTCACCCGGCCCGTACTCATAGGCGATGCGGAGCATATAGGAAGTGTAGGAGAGATTGTCCGGCGCGGCCGGAGCCTGTTCCGCCTCTTCCAATGAAATTCCGAGACGCTGCATGTACCGGCGGTGGATCTCCATCTCACCCGACAGGATCTGATGGACATACGAGGCAAAAAGGCATAGGGCGTCCATGTCCCGGGCCTTCACAACGCCCAGGGCAAACACTTTCGCGTAGTCGATGAGATACAGGTAATCCTGAATCATGTAAAAGCGGAATTTTTCCCTGTCCAGACTTCCGTCCGCAATGCCACGGACAAAAGGGTGCAAGCAGTAGCTCTCCCAGACTTCCCTGGCGCAGGAGAGAAGCTGTGCGGTCATATTACGAGGCGAACCAGCTGCGGATGGAGAAGGTGTGGTTGATGGGACCGGAGCCGCTGCCCAGGTCCAGCATGGCGCTCAGGGCCCCGGTGACGTAGGCTTTCGCTTTCCCCACTGCGCTTTCCAGGTCCATTCCCTTCGCCAGATTGGAGGCGAGGGCACTGGAGAGGGTACAGCCGGTACCGTGGGTATTCGGGTTCTTGACCCGGGCGCCCTCGAACCACTTGCAGTTTCCATTACTCTGGTACAGAAGATCATTGGCGTCCTGGAGAGAGTGTCCGCCTTTGCACAGCACGGCACAGCCAAATTCATTGACGACCTTTTCGGATGCCTTCACCATGTCCGTGGGGGTGCTGATGAGCACGCGGGACAGAAGCTCCAGCTCCGGAATGTTGGGGGTAATTACCATGGCCAGGGGGAACAGGGTCGTCTTCAGCGTATAAATGGCATCGTCATTGATGAGCTTGGCCCCGCTGGTGGCCATCATGACCGGATCGACGACAATGTTTTCCGCTTTGTAAAAAGTGAGCCGTTCCGCAATCGTCTGAATCAGCTCCGTGGAGGACACCATGCCGATTTTTACCGCGTCCGGCCGGATGTCTGTAAAAACACTGTCTATCTGTTCGGCAAGAAAATCCGGTGGAACCTCAAAAATACTCTGAACGCCGGTGGTGTTCTGGGCGGTCAGCGCGGTGATGGCGCTCATGGCGTATACCCCGTTGGCGGTCATGGTCTTGATATCCGCCTGGATCCCGGCGCCGCCGGAGCAGTCCGAGCCGGCAATGGCTAATGCAGTTTTCATAAGATCTCCTTTCGTCAGATCGGGTTAGAGAATGCGGTCAGCCGGCAGGGAGCCGTTCTGTCCGCCCACCGATGGATGCGGCAGCTGGTCCTTCCCGGGCAGGATCCCAAGCAGGAAAGCCGCAGACCCCACAGGGTGCCGGCTGCTTCCCGCCGGGAGAGGGCGAAGAGCCCTTTTCCCGGGAACGAAAAGGCTGCGTATTCATCCCTCCTGTCCTGCGGTCAGCTCTTTTTTCGAAAAGCGAGGAAGCGGGAGAGAAAATAATTGAGGACTATGACCACGAGGGATACCGCCACTTTCGCCACGATACCCTCCACGCCGAACAGGGTCTGGTCCAGACCCAGGCGCATCAGCAGGGGAACACCGCCCAGTTCCACCAGACCGGAAAAGATCCGGCCGGCATAGAAAGCGGCCGCCTCCCGCAGCCACTGGGGATAGGCCCAGCTTTTGGACTGGAACACCCACAGCTTATTGGTCACAAAGGCAAAGGTCACGGCACAGACCCAGCTGAGAAGATTGCCGGCGGTGACGCGCAGATGCAGCAGCCCTACAAACAGCGCGTAGGTGAGCCAGCTGACCAGCGTGGTCGCCGCGCCAAAGAACAGGTAGGAGAGTATTTCCCTGTGCTCCCGCAGGAGCGTTCCCACTTTCTCCCTCATGGTTCATCCAGGTAGATGTTCCGCACAATTTCCCCCGACCCGGTACGCATGGTCCACACGGTAAACCCCTGGTAGGACAGCATCCCGTCCTCCGCTCCTTCCTGTTCACAGGAAGCGGCATACTCCGATTGAAGGGGCTGGCCAATGGCGTTTACCAGGGCCGAGAGGGGCTGTCCCACATACCCCAGGGCCGTGGTATAGAGGGGATCGTTCCCCTCCGGGACGACGGCATCGGACGGGGAGGCGGGGGGCACATGGGTCTGACGGGACAGGGCTGCATCGGAGGCGGAGGCCGCCAGGTCCGCTCCCGGCTCCGCCGAGGCGGTGGGTTCCGCCGTTTCCGCGCTCTCCAGGTCTTCCAGGCTTTGCTTCTGGCTGCAGGCACTCAAGCCAAAAAGAAACGTCAGAAGGAGCAAAAAGCACAGGATTCGTCTCATAATAAACCAAATGCGCAGGCCGTGCGGGAACGCCGGCTTCGGCGCTGTCCTTTCTTGTGCAGAGTGGGGGCCCCGGCCAAAAAACACCGGTTCCGCCGGGGGATCTAAGTACATTCTACCACATCAGGAGGAAATTTGGAAGATGAGAATACCGGAACGGTCATAGATCAGATCATAGTTTTCGGAGAAATAGTCCTCATTAACGGCGTAATGGCTGGTTTCAGAGGAACTTATGTATACATAGTCAATGCCATATTCCCGGGCCCCGCGTTCAAAGGCCTCTCCGCCGGCGTACATCTCAGGTAGCTGTGCCTCCCGCCGGCTGGTATCAATGCCGTGGTAGTATAGATACAGGGAAGAGCCGCACACAATGTTCCGGCCGGTAAGTACCGACACCGGGTTGGTATGGTCGGTAGAGGTGAGAAATACGCTGTCCGGCGGGGTGTTCTGCCCAATAAACTGGGCGGCCTCTACCTGGGCGGGGGAGAGAAGCTGGTATTCGCTTACGGCCTCCCGGAGAAGAGTCATGAGCCCGGAGAGGGTGCCCGTCACCACAAGGAAGGCTGCGGCGGCTTTTCGAAGAACAGGCGGCCGGCACGCCAGCAGGCACTGCCACAGCCACTGGCAGACCAGAATATCCGTGATCATGTACCAGATGTACAGAAGTTTATTGTTATCATAGGGATTGGGCTGAAACGCGATGCAATTCGCCAGAAGGAACAGGGCGGAAGCGCCCCAGAACAGCCGCGCCCGGTCGCCCCGGAGGAAAAACATCATCAAGAGCATGACCAGAAAAACCGGCCCCACGTTGACAACCCAGAACCAGAGCCAGGGCATCTGACCATGGACCCAGCCGGGATTGAACCAGAGCAGGTTCCCTGTGCTGGCGGCGTCAAAAGTCCACACCACCAGCTGGGGCAGGGCGAGGAGAAGGCACTCCACGCCGTACCGAACATAGAGAAGAACAAATTCTTTCCGCACGCCCTGTTTTCCCGCTTTGCCCCAAAAAGCGAAGAACCACCCTGCGCTCAGCACACCGAGAGCCAGGAAACTGTGGGTATGGATCATGGGCATGGCGCCCGCCAGGACCCCCAGTACGGCAGTTTCCCTGCGGGCGCTCTCCCCGGCCAGGGTCCGGCGGATGGCGAGAAGCAGCAGATACAGGGCCGGCAGCACCACGCACCAGCCGGCCATGGTGGTCCGCTGGGGAATGAGCATGTCACACAGGACATTGACCCAGCGCAGATCCTCCTCGACCAGATTGGTGGGGGTTCGGTAAAAACCGGTGAGCAGCTCGGTCCAGGAGATCCGGCCGGTCAGGAAGAGCACAAAACCGAACCCCCCGTTGAACACAAACAGCAGCCAGGCCATCAAGGTGGGAGGAAGTTTTTCCGTGAGGAAGTCGGCCAGCAGCCAGAAACCGTAAAACACGGCAAACAGCATGACCACACTGGGGCAGATCACCGACCAGCGGAGATCGAGAGCAAAAAACCGCAGGCTTGCGGAGGCGGCGTCTACCAGAAAGGGATAATCGATCTGCTGGCCGGGGTAGATGCTGTATTGGGGGGGGAAGGTTCCCTGCTGCGTGAGGCTTTCGATAAAGCCCAGGTGCATGGCCAGATCCCCGTACGTACTCTGGCCCACCCAGAGACTGCCGTCCTCGTGGGGCATCAGCACGTGGGTCATCAAAAGGCCCGTACAGAAAATCGTGAGAAGAGCGCTTGCCAGCGCGCCGATTCCGTCGGAACGGGAAAACCGCTCTTTGGCCAGACACGCGGCCGGCGCTCTGCCTTTTTTCCCCAGGGGGAGCATCAGAAGAATCGTTCCGACTGCCGCGCAAGAGAGCGCTGTGATCTGGGCCGGCAGGGTAAAATCCAGGAAAAAAGCCGCCAGACAGGGCATCCACATCAGCGCGATACAGCCAAAAACCAGTCCCATCCAGCCTTTCACTGCCGGCCGGCAGGGTGCCAGAACCCGCCAGGCAATGGCTTGACCGAACAGCAGATAGATGAGCAAAGCGGGCATACAAGTTCTCCCTTACTCCAGAGCCGGCCCCAATCTGCTCAGAACCTGCTGAAACCAGTCCGGCAGCTCACTCCACAGCCGGATGGTT
>CAZGAM010000071.1:10318-10717 GCA_964523685.1 uncultured Oscillospiraceae bacterium
GTAGCGGGGTGGACAAATTGCAGGCCCCTTGCATGCAGGCACTGGCTGTCCATCCCTTTATCCCGGCGGCCCCCGTAGATGGTATCGCCCAGCAGAGGATGGCCGGTGTAGGCCATATGTACCCGGATCTGGTGGGTCCTGCCTGTCTCCAGCCGGCAGCGGATGTGGCTGTAGCGGCTGTAGCGGGTCAGTACCTGCCAGTGGGTGACGGCAGGCCGGCTGTTTTTCTCAGTCACGGCCATGCGCTGGCGGTTGCGGGGGTCCCGGCCGATGGGGGCGTCCACCGTCCCCTCCTCCCGGTGGAAGGTGCCGTGGCATACCGCCTCGTAGATCCGGGTCAAAGAGCGGTCCTTCAGCTGGGCGGAGAGAGCCTCGTGGGCTCGGTCGTTTTTGGCGGCG
>CAZGAM010000072.1:0-4422 GCA_964523685.1 uncultured Oscillospiraceae bacterium
GAACGGGATAAGATCCATCTTTACCAGGCGGTAGAACAACCGTGTTTGTCGGTCTTTTTACAGCTCTAATTTCTTGTGGAATACCCATATGCATCCCCTAAATATGTGAAATGTCTGACACAGTAGTTTATAGTGCAATTGAACCAGCAGCAATGGCATTATAACATACTTTTGCACTATATTCAAGGGGGAGATTGATTTTTTTACTTGTAAAGGGCTCTTTTCGCAGGTCAACCGGCTAATTGAAAAGCGATCATTGAAAAATCATTGAAAAATTTGTTGCAATTTGGAAAATATTACCACTGAATTGCATTATATTTTAATAGTTTAATAGTTTTACAATGATCTGATATGTTATATGAAGTGATATGTTAACTAAATACTACATTTAGTATGATTTACAATTTAAGTTTAAAACTTAGACGACCTATGTTAGGCTGCATAGTGCAATTGAGAAGGAGGGAAGTATTAGTGCGACTCTGTGTATAAAAAGCATCATCCGCTTTCCACGCCTGAAGTAGAAGTAGATGAACAGACCGTTGTTGTACTCAACAGCTTCGTAGCTTGAGCATGGGACAGGGCACATGCCATTTACCCTGCTGTTATCGCTGCGCGTAAGAACAATGAAGCAAATGTTCTTTAGCTCCATGATGGTGCGGACCTTGTATAGGAAGTCATGGATTATCATGTACATGTTTGACCGATTTTGAGGAATTTCAAGCATTTTAAGATATACTGCGTATAAGAGAGAAAAAGCCGGGATAACCACTACATGTAGTTATTCCGGCTATGGTGGAGCTGAGGGGAATTGAACCCCTGTCCGAAAGCACTTCAGTAGAACTTTCTCCGGGCGCAGGCGGTTATTTTGCGCTTATGCGCGGTTCCCCTTCCCGATGCAAGCCGCCACGCGTGACGGGTCAGGTAGCTTCATTATGCATGGTGCGCTCAAAGCTTTGCGCACGCACGGACGCTGCTAATCCACGCCCAAGTCCCGGGCCGCAGCACTCCCAGGTTGGACGGGCCTGCCTTAAGCGGCGGCCAGAGCGTAATTATCGTTCTCAGTTAATTTGAAAGTTCCCTGTTTTATGGATGTCTGGGTCATCCGCCCGCTTATTCTGCCCCCACACCCCCGTCGAAACCATTACAGCCCCGTATTTAGTGTATAGGTGCATAAACATCGTCTTTTGAAAGGAAGCCCGAATGCGTCATTGACTTCCGGAGATCAGCCTTTCGGCGATCTGACTGCAGCCCTGTCTTCTCAAATCCCTAATAAATAGGAGAGCAATCTTCCTGGCTGGCATGCTCCTTCTTCCCTGCCTGGCAGCGATAAAGCAGTTATTCCATCCGCCTGGCCTATTGAATCTTTTCGGGGCACGATTCCAGCGTCTTTCCCGAAGCCATCGTTTACATTCTGCCGCCGTTCACTTTTTTATGGGTTCTGGATAATCCTGCCCAAATGTTTCCACCGTAACCTTATGCATAATCTGTGGAATCATAGGCTTATCACCCCAGCCTGTTTTCGTAGCAACAATTTTATCGACGGCGTCCAGTCCATCCAGCACGTGTCCAAATGCTGCATATTGTCCATCCAAATGAGGAGCATCAGCGTGCATGATAAAGAACTGGCTTCCCGCGGAATCCGGATCCATAGCCCTGGCCATACTCAAAACACCCCGGCAATGCTTCAAATCATTATGATAGCCGTTTGCCGTGAATTCTCCAGGAATGGAGTAGCCGGGTCCTCCCGTGCCGTTTCCCTGGGGACAGCCGCCCTGAATCATGAAACCGGGTATCACTCTGTGAAAGATCAAGCCATTATAAAAGCCCTTTTTAATGAGAGAGATAAAATTATTTACGGTATTCGGAGCAATTTCCGGGTAGAGTTCTGCCCTGATTACGCCTCCGTCATGCATTTTTATCGTTACAACGGGATTTCTCAACGATTCGCCTCCCTTATTTTCCGATCTATTTCCCTTCTTGCACTTTGTATGGCAGCGTCGCTGCGCTTATCGTATAATTTTTTCCCTTTACACAGACCAAGTTCGACTTTAACCAGACCATTTTTAAAGTACAAACTTAAAGGCACCAGTGCTAATCCTTCCTGCTGCACCTTTGCTCCCAAACGGAGGATTTCCCGCCTGTGCATGAGAAGCCGCCGGTCTCTGTCCGGGTCCGGA
The DNA here is from genome assembly GCA_964523685.1 of uncultured Oscillospiraceae bacterium. GTDB lineage: Bacteria > Bacillota > Clostridia > Oscillospirales > Oscillospiraceae > CAJOIG01. The sequence goes on from CAZGAM010000072.1 coordinate 2,178, forward strand.
TTAAAGTAGCTCCCCTGCTTATAGGGACTTATGTGCATACCCTTAACCCAAAGTTCGCCCTGCTTGACACGCGCATAGCAATCCTTGAGACTCACCGTTCCCGCTCTTATGGACTTCACTTCGGTTCCTGTCAGTTCGATCCCTGCCTCATAGCGGTCCAGAACAAAGTAATCATGCCTCGCCTTTCGATTTTCCGTGATTTTCTTTGTTCCTTTGCCCGACGGCTGCATCTTCTCATCTCCTTTGGACCACCTTGCGTTATATTATACTACAGTTTTTGACAATTGGCAATTGCCAGATGAGAAATTTGTCCCCGGGGCATGGATTTTCCTTATTTTGTCCGACATATTGGCAGTTTCAGCGAAATCACATCCCTATATTCTCCTCTTTGTCGTGCAAATTGACGAAATAGGACCGGCTGAGACGATTTCTGCCTTGCGCAAAACAGGCTGAATCCGTATAATAGGATATTGAGGTGTCTGGGATGAGTGAAATACAAAAGTCACGTTCAAAAAAACAGGTCCTGCGGCAGGCATGGATTAAATCCATTCCTGTCATGGCTGGATATATTGTCCTTGGAATTGGTTTCGGCATCCTGCTCCGAAACGCCGGTTATGGAGTTCTCTGGTCTTTGGCCATGAGTCTTTTCATCTATGCCGGCTCCATGCAGTATGTGGGCGTAAATCTTCTGGCGGGCGGGGCATCCCTCCTGACGACCATACTGACAACCATTATGGTCAATGCGCGCCATCTGTTCTACAGCATATCCATGCTTGACAAATATCAGAATGCCGGGAAGTACAAACCATATCTGATCTTCTCCCTGACGGATGAGACATACTCCCTCCTCTGTGATGGGGACACACCAAAGGGGGCAGATCCCCATTTCTACCGCTTTTTGGTCTCTCTGTTCGATCAAGGTTACTGGGTGACCGGCTGCGTACTGGGGAGCCTTCTGGGCGCTGCAATTCCTTTCAACACCAGAGGTATTGAATTTTCCATGACTGCTCTGTTTATTGCCTCTTTCACCCAGCAATGGCTCATCACAAAAAATCACTGCCCCGCCATTATCGGGCTGCTGAGCACCTTGGCCTGTCTGCTTCTGTTCGGCCCGGATCGATTCCTGATCCCCGCCATGATAGCAATTACCGCCCTGCTCACCGTCCTGCACCCCAGGCTTTCGACCGAAGAGGAGGCGCAGGCATGAAAGGCAGTATTCACAGTGCCGTTCTGGTGGGAACAATGGCTGTTGTTACCATGTTCCTTCGGTTTCTCCCCTTTCTTGTTTTTCGCAAAGGCCGAAAGACCCCTGCCTACATAGCCTACCTGGGGAGAGTACTCCCCCAGGCCATCATCGGAATGCTGGTCATTTACTGCCTCAAAGATGTTTCGCTGAACGCTCCCCCCTATGGTCTGCCAGAACTGCTCTCATCCTGCACGGTGGTTGCTCTTCAATGCTGGCGGCGCAATGCCTGTCTCAGCATTCTATCCGGAACCGTTGTCTATATGCTGCTTATTCGCCTGCTCTAAAATCATTCCCGTCCCATCCTGTGCCCTGGATTCTGGCAAACGGCTGCACCAGCCGCATACGAACTAAAGATACCCGAAGACCGCATTATGTCTGAGCGGTCCCTTCAAAATTCAAGAAAGAGGAGTTCTCGATGAAAAATACAGAAACACAACTGAGGCGAATCAGCACCTATAAGGGAGTCGTCGTACAATTAACAGAAGATCTTGTCCTTTTGCCCAACCAGGCTACCACCGTACGGGAAGTCGTGCATCACCCGGGCGGCGTATGCATTGCGGCGGTCGATGAAGTAAAAAATATCTATCTGGTTCGCCAATACCGCTACCCATTCCAGAGGGAATTGCTGGAGCTGCCGGCCGGGAAGCTGGAGGAGCAGGAGGAACCGCTGCCAGCTGCCCAGCGGGAACTGAGCGAAGAGACAGGACTGGAGGCAGCTGTCTGGACCGATTTGGGCTGCATCTACGTCTCTCCGGGGATCTCCACGGAGCGTCTTTACCTGTATCTGGCTACGGATCTGCGGCATGGTTCGGCCCATCCGGATCCCAATGAATTTCTGGATGTTCTGAAAATGCCCTTACCAAAACTGGCAAAAATGGCTATGCAGGGGGAAGTCCAGGACGCAAAGACAGTTGTTGGGGCCCTGAAAGCGATTTCTTTGTTACAGAATAATTGATTTTCTCTTTGAATTGTGCTATTATGTTGAAATCATGGGATAGA
>CAZGAM010000072.1:4432-10685 GCA_964523685.1 uncultured Oscillospiraceae bacterium
GGCATTTTGCCGATATGGACGCTTCCGATTTCACTCTCCAGGCTCCCTTCTGATCCTCCCAACGGGGAAACGGAACGGGGCAAAAAAACAAGAATCCAAGTCAAGCAGCCGGGAAAACTGCCTTTTTCCGGTTTGACTGTTACATCGCGGCCAGGACCCAGACTGAACTGTGTACACAACAAGCTGGAACGCACAATTCATCCCGGTCTCTCTGCGCTCACCTCAATTCTACTGGCAGCCGGGAGTTTTTATGGAAAAATACGTGATTCATGGCGGAAAGCCCCTTCGAGGCAATGTGGATATATCCGGCGCGAAAAATGCCGCGGTGGCCATCATTCCTGCGGCTCTGATGGTCCACGGTGTCTGCCGTCTGGAAAATCTGCCTGAGATCAGCGATACAAACACGCTTCTTCACATCGTGTCCTACCTGGGCGCGCGGGTAACCATGATTAACCGCACCACGGTAGAACTGGACTGTACCAATGTCCAGATGGATTTCATCCCGGAAACCATGTGGGCACTGACAAGGCGAATTCGTGCCAGCTACTATCTCATTGGTGCGATGCTTGGCCGCTTCGGTCGGGCCAGGAGCACCATGCCAGGTGGCTGTAATTTCGGGATCCGCCCCATTGACCAGCACATCAAGGGACTTACGGCCCTGGGTGCTGATTTGAATGTGTCAGGCGGTTTCATCCGGGCCAACGCCAAAAACGGACATCTTCGCGGCACAACAATCTATCTGGACAAAGTTTCGGTAGGCGCGACTATCAACATTATGATTGCTGCCTCTACCGCAGAAGGCCGGACCGTGATAGAAAATGTGGCCCGTGAGCCGCATATTGTGGACCTTGCCAACTTCCTGAACTCTATGGGAGCCGATGTACGGGGAGCCGGCACGGATGTCATCAAGATCCGCGGTGTGCCTGAGCTGCACGGCGGGTCCTATACGCTGATCCCCGATCAGATTGAAGCCGGCACTTATATGGCCGCCGTAGCAGCCACGGGAGGCTGCGTGCGGGTGTCCAATGTGATTCCCAAGCACCTGGAATGTATATCCTCCAAACTGCGGGAGATGGCTGTAGAAGTGGAGGAGGGCGATGATTTCCTTCTTGTGCGTCGGGAGGGAATTCTGCATAATACGAATTTGAAAACCATGCCTTATCCCGGTTTTCCCACCGATATGCAGCCTCAGATGGCAGCGGTATTAAGCTGTGCCCCCGGCAACAGCATCGTAACCGAAGGAGTCTGGTCAGCCAATCGCTTCAAATATATCGGGGAACTGAAAAAAATGGGCGCCGATGTGGACGTGGAAGATCAGTCTGCCTTCATCCACGGCGTAGACAGGCTGGACGGTTCTGTGGTAAAAGCATGTGATCTGCGGGCAGGTGCCGCTATGGTGATCGCCGGTCTCGCTGCAGAGGGAAAAACCGAGGTGGAAGATATACTCTATATTGAACGGGGATATCAGGACCTGGTGGGCAAATTCCGCGCTTTGGGCGCTGACATCCAGTGTGTGGACGATGTGGATCCCACAGAACTGCGAAGAAGATCCTGGTACGCTGTGTAATATGAAACTGATCTTGTTTGCCAGCAGTTCCAGCGGGAACTGCGCTTTGGTTCGATCTGGGAAGACCGCCGTACTTCTGGATGCCGGCATCTCCAAAAAGCAGCTTTGCACTAGTTTGAAAAATGAAAGAGTAGCCGCTGAGGCTCTGACCGGGATCTGTATTACCCACATACATTATGACCACATCTGCGGACTCAGTAATTTCCTGGAACAGTATCCCACATCTGTTTATGTCACATCTTCGGTAGCCGATGCGCTGGCTGCGGAGGAGCCGAAGGTATCCCCCTGGATCCACGTGATCCCGCGGGAAACACCCTTCACCCTCGGTAATATGACGGTGACGGCCTTCCCTGTTCCCCACGACGCACCTGGCGGGAATACGGGTTTTCAGTTTCAGGCGGACGGTTCCAAGCTGACCTGTGCTACGGACAGCGGTTGCGTTACGCAAACCATGCTGCAGTATTTTCTTGGCTCAGACGCCGCCCTTGTGGAGGCGAACCATGACAGCAAAATGCTCGCAGAAGGACCCTATCCCCAGCCGTTGAAAAATCGTATTCTCTCTGACCTTGGCCATCTTTCCAACAGTGAGTGCACGTGGTTCTCCTCTGTGCTTGCCTCCCATGGAACCAGTCTTATTCTGTTAGGGCACATTTCTCCCCACAATAATCGTCCGGAACTTGCCTATTCCACTGTCAAGCGCGGGCTGGAGGGGACCCATGCTGTCCTGCATGTTGCCCCTGCGAGAGGCAAGCTGGCTGTGGAGATCCCGCGATGCTCCGCATAACTTTTCTCTGCCAGGGAAGATTAAAAGAAACGTATTATAAAGAAGCCTGCAATGAATATCTCAAGCGGCTTGGAGCCTTCTGCAGGGCAGAGGTTCAGGAGATTGCAGAACGGGAAGATGCGGCGGCCCATCTTCCACGGGGTGCTTATCTGATAGCTTTGTGCGTGGAAGGAAAAAAACTGAGCAGTGAAGAGCTCGCAGAAAAGCTCAGAATCCTTGCCATAGAAGGAGTGAGCCGCATCTGTTTTCTCCTTGGCGGTTCGGAAGGGCTGTCCGACGCGGCAAAACAGGCTGCAGATTTTTGTCTTTCTATGTCAGATATGACCTTTCCTCATCATCTGGCCCGTGTCATGATTCTGGAGCAGGTCTATCGTTCATTTACCATAATTTCCGGCACGAAATACCATAAGTGAGAGGATGTGCTGCCCTTGAAATGGGGACTTCACCAATATGGAAAAGAGTATGAAGCGTGGCCGAAACAGGAGTCCGGCGAACCAGAACCGGCTGCGTTCCTTACCCACTGTGCGTCTTTGGATATGGAGGCAGATATGGTCAGTTCCATGCTGGAAGCGTACGGTGTACCCAGTATCAGGCAATATCCCGGAGATGGAGCTTTTGGAAAAGTAATGCTCGGCATCAGCGGCAATGGAGTTGATATATATGTTCCGGCCAGTCGATTAGCCGAAGCTCAGGATCTTTTGAAAGGAGAACCCGATGATGTCGGATTACAGGAAGGAATATGAACGGTGGCTTGACAGTCCCGCTCTTTCCAACGAGGAGTGGAATGAACTGGATGCCATCCGGGAAAATGACACTGAAATCAAAAGCCGATTCCGCGGTCCTCTGGAGTTTGGTACGGCTGGCCTTCGCGGCGTTATGGGTGCTGGTCTGGCACGAATGAACATCCACGTAGTCCGCTGGGCTACACAGGCTTTTGCCTCTCTCATCGCTGCAGAAGGCGGTGATGCGAAGCACAGGGGTGTCGTCATTGCGTATGACTGCCGCGTCAACAGCACCGAATTCGCCAGGGAAGCGGCGTGTGTTTGTGCCGCTAACGGTATCCATGTGCGCCTTTTTGAATCTCTCCGTCCCACACCGGAGCTGAGTTTTGCTGTGATCCACTATGGCGCCACGGCGGGAATCAATATTACAGCCAGCCATAATCCCAAAGAGTACAATGGATACAAGGTTTACTGGTCTGACGGCGCGCAGCTGCCCCCTCACCATGCAGCCGTTGTGGCAGAGAACATGAGGAAAATTGATATCTTCAACGGCATCTCCTCAATGGATTTTGAAATGGCTCAAGCCAAAGGCCTGATTGAAATCATCGGGGAGGAAACAGACGAGCTGTTCCTCCAGAATGTTCTCTCGCAGGCAATCAACCCAGGGATTGTCAGGGAAGTTGCCGATACCTTCCAGATCGTTTATACGCCGTTTCACGGTGCCGGACATATTTTAGTACCGGAAGCCCTCCACAGACTTGGACTGAAACATGTTCATGCCGTGCCGGAACAGATGGTTATTGACGGAACTTTCCCCACCGTAGAAAGCCCCAATCCGGAGAATCCGGAGGGTTTCTACTTGGCGGTGGATCTTGCGCGAAAGGTCGGGTGCGACCTGATCATTGGCACCGACCCTGATTCTGACAGAGTAGGAACCATGGCTTTGGGAAAAGACGGGGAATATCACACGATTACGGGCAACCAGATCGGTGTTCTCTTGGCGGATTATGTTATAACAGCCCGGAGAGCCAATCATACCATGCCGAAAAAGCCTGTTATTCTCTCTACCATTGTTTCCACAGGCATGACAAAAGCCATCTGCGAGGCAAACGGCGTTGGCTATGGAGAAACCTTTACTGGTTTCAAATTCATGGCAGAACGGCTGGCGGGTTTTGCCTCTGCCGGCACAGGGGAACAGTATATTCTGGCCTTTGAAGAGAGTTATGGCTATATGCTGGGCAATTATGTCCGGGATAAAGATGCGGTTACCACTTCCATGATGATCGCCGAGATGGCGGCTTTCTATTACAAAAAGGGTATGACCCTGCTGGACGCACTGGATGCTCTCTACGCGAAGTACGGCTGGTTTGCGGAGAAGACGATCAATATTTATATGAAGGGTGTCGATGGTCCGGAACGTATGGCCTCTCTCATGACAGGGCTCAGAGAGCATACCCCTCGAGATCTGGCGGGGCAGCGCATCATACGAATGAGGGACTATCAGGATGGAACCATCTCCGTTCCCGGCTTGGGACCTGTAAGCCATACGCCGATTTCCGGGTCCAATGTTCTATACTTCGAGCTGGAAGACGGTACGAACTTTGTCATTCGGCCCTCTGGCACTGAACCGAAAATTAAGATTTACATTTTGACACAAGGCGCCGACAAAGCAGACTGCCAGGCTAAGGTGGATACCTGTACCAAGGCGGCAGAAGCGCTTGGAGATGGTTGATCTTTTTCTATGAAAAAATTTCTATCTATATTCCTTATCTTGTTTCTATTGGTGTCCGGCTTGCCGGCAGCCGCTGTGAGCGAGGGACAGGAACGCGTCGTAATAGGGAATGACTTAACGCAGGAACAGGTTGCTGCCGTCTACAGCCAATTTGGAATCACACGAGGAAGTATACCGGAACTAACTGTTTCCAATGCCGAAGAGCGTGATTATTTGGAAGGCCTGGTGGATGAGAGCATTATCGGGCACAATTCTATCTCCTGCGTCTATATACGCATAATGGCCGCAGGATCCGGACTGGATGTCTCCGCAAACAACATCAGCTGGTGCACAGAGGATATGTATAAGGCCGCCCTTATGACTGCGGGGATTTATGATGCCCGGGTAAAGATTGGCGCTCCCTTCTCCGTATCCGGTACAGCAGCACTTACCGGCATCTACAAGGCGTATGAGAACATCACCGGTGCCCAGCTGCAGCAACAGGCTAAATCTGCTGCCACCGATGAACTGGTCACGACAGCACAGCTGGCGGAGCAGATCGATAATACGGATGCAGTGGCTATTGTCAATGACCTGAAGCTGATTCTGGATCAGACACAAACCATGTCAGATGACCAGCTGCGAACACAGGTTGATGAAATTGCGGATGAGTATGGTTACGATTTGAATAATGACACGGTATCCAGTCTGATGAATTTATGCCGGACCTTGGAAGGTGTCTCCACTAGTCAGCTGCAGGAAAAAGTCCAAGAGTTTCAAAGTAAGCTCTCTTCTGTTTCTGGTTATGCACAGAAATTAGCTGGCGTAGGTTCAAAAATTGCTTCCTTTTTTCAACAAATTATAGACTTTATCGCCGGTCTTTTCGTAAAAGATTAGAGTATACAGAAATACAGAGGCCCAAAAAACGGTGCAGTCCTCATCAGTGGATTGCACCGCACTTATTAAAATTGCAGTATAACTGTATTGTGCTTATAATGGTGTTGCTAAAAATCCTTACGCTTCTGAACCTATTTTGTTTGCACCTGCTGCACAGGGAACCACTTGCCCACAATGCACAACCGTAAGCTTCAAATGCAGGCTCCTCGTGTGTGAAAATTGCATATATGACCATGACTGTGAAAACAGCGTGATAGGCAGGCATGGATTGAGCCCCAAAAACGAACCGAAGAGCTGCTGAAAGCTGAAACACAATGCTCTGGTTCTTTTTATCTTGTTCGGATGGTGTTGCCGACACCTGAAGTCAAGTAGCAGACGCCCTCTGCGGTTCAGCGAGCCATTTGCTCACAGTAAAGTCGCTAAAATCTAGCATTTCAGCAATGTCTTTCAATGACATGCCCGTTCTCTGAAGACGATAAGCCGTCTCCTTTGCCTGCTGCTCCTTGCCTTCTTTTATGCCTTCTTTTATGCCTTCTTTTATGCCTTCTTTTCTACCTTTTTCTTCGCCTTCT
>CAZGAM010000073.1:0-910 GCA_964523685.1 uncultured Oscillospiraceae bacterium
TTTGCATAAGCTTCTTCGCATTGTTTAATTTACAAGGTACACCCACACCCATGAGGTATTCCTCAAGGGCGCCTCATGGGCGTACACCCATACCCATGAAGCATCCCTCAAGAGCGCCTCAAAGGCGCGTGAATGTTATAATACTACTTTTCCGAACCCCTGTCAATACTTTTTTTCGCATTTTTCTCCATTTTTTTTGCAGACGCATTGGCCCGGCGCTGCCAGCAGAGCAGCGGCTGGGGCGGATTATCCGTAAAAAAGCCCTCTCGGCAGCGATGCCGGAAGAGCTTTATACATTATATATATATAAATATAGGCCGGGCAAGGGCTGTATCCAGCTGTCACCCCATCGGCACGCATATAGGGCAGCCCCCTGTGTTGGTCCCTGTGCTTCTGCCCTCTCCAGTATGTCGGTGTTCGTCCTGGTGCTCCCCCTATGCAAAAGAACAATGACGTCCTAAGACTGCGGCGGATCCTGGGAGGGACAGGGGGCTGTGCTGCAGAGCGGACTGCAGGCGCCGGATTTGTCCTGGCATCAGGATTTGCAGAGAACCCGTCGCAGCCCCGATGGCGAAGGGCGCTGCAAACCGCAGATGTACCAGGTGCCTATTCCGGGTAAAGGCGCTTTGCCCCGGCGGCAGGGCAGGCAGCGCCCGTCTTTTCAGAATGCTCCGGTCAGTTCCAAAAGGGACCTGCCGCGCTGGACGTGGTGCTGCTGCTGGCAGTATTCCTTCCTGCCTTTTGTACAAGCCTGGGGGCTTTCTTTCGTTTGGCAGTTCGCAATTTTCCCAATTGTTTCCGTGCTTCAGGATGGTGTACAAGCTGGTTACAGGCTGCCTGCTTTTTTCATTGTCTGCTCCCGGATTTTCTTTTTCCAGCAGCGGTGGCAAAGGGCCGTATAGGTATCATT
>CAZGAM010000073.1:920-10504 GCA_964523685.1 uncultured Oscillospiraceae bacterium
ATTCCCGCCCAAAAGAACCTGTTTGCCTTCGGTGACGATATTTCCATTTTCGTCCAGGCGCGCATTCACGACGGCTTTTCTCCCACAGGTACAGATCGTTTTGATTTCGGTGATGGAGTCCGCTACTTCCATCAGTCTTCGTGCGCCTGGAAATAGGTGTGTCTGAAAGTCGGTGCGCAGGCCAAAGCACATAACCGGGATGTCCGCCTGGTCAACGATGTCCCGGAGCTGGTCAATCTGCGCAGGGGTAAAGAACTGCGCTTCATCGGCAATAATCACATCGCACCAGCCGGCTTCCTGATAAAGGACGCCAATATTGTCCAGGGGGGAAATAACGTCTGCTTTTTCGGTCAAACCAATGCGGGAGTGAACGGCTTCCCTGCCGTCTCGGGTGTCGGTAGCTGGTTTTATGAGCCAGCAGCGCATCCCCTGTTCTTCGTAGTTAAATTTCGCGATCAGGGCCTGCGCAGATTTGCTTGACCCCATGGCGCCATATTTAAAGTATAATTTAGCCATTTCTTATCTCTCCTGCAGATGGGCATGGATGCGCTGAATGAGCAGTTCCACAGCCACCTCGTTGTATCCTCCTTCCGGAATGATGATATCCGCTTGGTGTTTGGAAGGCTCTACATATAACTCGTGCATGGGCTTGACGGTGGTCAGATATTGATTTACCACGCTTTCCAGACTCCTGCCGCGCTCCTGTACATCCCGCATGATTCTGCGCAGAATCCTCACATCTGCATCTGCTTCTACAAATACCTTTATATCCAGCAGATTGCACAGCTGCTCATTTTCCAAAATCAGGATACCCTCTACCAGAATGACAGGCGCCGATTCCAAATGCATGGTTTGACAGGAGCGATTGTGAACTGTGTAGTCATAAAGAGGGGTGTCCACCGATTTTCCGGCCTTGAGGGCTTTTAGATGGGAGATCAGCAGGTCCGTCTCAAAGGCAGCGGGTTCATCATAGTTGAGCCTGGCCCGCTCTTCCATGCTCAGGGTATCATGGGAACGGTAGTAGTTATCGTGGTAAAGAGTGCAGACATGATGGTTGAATTCCTTCTGCAGCCGCTGGGTGATGGTCGTTTTTCCGCTTCCGGTGCCGCCGGCTATGCCAATGGTGAGGATCTTGTCCATAACAGTACACCTTCCTTACCGTTGCTGCTTGTCATGATATCACAAATCCTGTGGTGCCGCAAGGCATAGGATGCAATCCCGCAGGAAAAAGGAGGAGCAGGAGCAGGGCAGAGCGCCGGATTTGGGCACAGAGGGCGGTTGTCTCGGTGAAAATGTGGAAAGGAGCAGGCGTTTGAGCCTTTCGTTTCTACAAAAGATTTTTTCTTTTCCATTGCACCTCATGCAGGGACATGCTATAATGAAAGAGCTCTGCAGGGAGCGTAAGCACAGGGCATACCTATTTATATTAAGGAGGAACTCCATGAAAAAATTCCTGGCGATTGTTCTTGCACTGACCGTTGTGCTGACCCTGGGTGCCGTTGCATTTGCAGCGGAAGGAGAATTGTCTGTGGCGATGATCACCGACTACGGCGACATCACCGACCAGTCCTTCAACCAGACCACTTATGAGGCCTGCAAGGCATATTGTGAAGAGAACAGCATTGACTTTCAGTATTACAAGCCAACTTCAGACTCGGATGCCGACCGTGTAGCGATGATTGAGCAGGCCATTGATGATGGCCGGAATGTGATTGTCATGCCCGGCTATGCCTTTGCGAACGCGATTAAGGAGACAGTGGACAGTTACGAAGATGTAACGTTCATTGCCCTGGATGTAGGCGCTGGTGATTTGGGTGAGGATTATACGGTTCCTGCCAATCTGTATTGTGCTACATACCAGGAAGAGCTGTGCGGCTATATGGCAGGTTACGCTGCAGTAAAGCTGGGCTATACGAAGCTGGGCTTCTGCGGCGGCATGGCGGTTCCCGCTGTGATCCGGTACGGCTATGGCTTCGTGCAGGGCGCGGATGCTGCCGCTGTGGAGATCGGCGCTGAGGGAGTAGAGATCAAGTATGCGTATGCCAACCAGTTCTACGGCGATGCAGATATTACGGCTGCGATGGACACCTGGTACAACGACGGCACGGAGATCGTGTTTGCCTGCGGCGGCAGTGTATACACCTCGGTAGGCGAAGCGGCTGCGAAAGTCAGCGGCAAGGTTATCGGCGTGGATGTGGACCAGAAGGCGATCATTGACGGTGCTTATGGCGACGGAACCACGGTCACTTCCGCTATGAAGGGCCTGGCACCCACTGTACAGACGCTGTTGGCAGCGGTACAAGAAGGCAATTTTGCAGACTACGGCGGCAAGATCGATACACTGGGACTGGTCTCTGAGACTCCGGAGGAGAATTACGTACAACTTGGCACCACGCAGTATGAAGATGGTGCCTTCACCGAAGAAGATTATACAGCGCTGGTGGCGGCCATGTTTAACGGGGAAATTACCGTATCCAGCAATGTTGACGCAGAGCCTGAAGTCACAGCGGTGAGCGTAGACTATCAGGGCAACATCAAGTAAGAGTAGCGGTTTGAGCAACAACAGCAGACGCGGCATGGCTGCGTCTGCTGTTTTAAAAATGTCTGCGGAGGAATACAGAGAAGGAGGATGGGGATGGAGGAAACACCATATGCAATTGAAATGCTGCATATCACCAAGAAGTTTCCAGGCATCATAGCGAACGACGATATCACCCTGCAGCTGAAAAGAGGGGAGATTCATGCGCTGCTGGGTGAGAATGGAGCAGGCAAGAGCACGTTGATGAGCGTGCTGTTCGGCCTTTATCAACCGGAAGAGGGCACTATTAAAAAGGACGGGAAAGAGGTCAAAATCAACAACCCCAACGATGCAAACGACTTGGGAATCGGCATGGTGCACCAGCACTTTAAGCTGGTGGAATGCTTTACGGTACTGGACAATATCATTATGGGGGTAGAACCAACGAAGCACGGATTCCTGCAGAAAAAGGAGGCCCGGGAAAAAGTGCTGGCTCTGTCGGAGAAGTACGGTCTGCAGGTAGATCCGGATGCGCTGATCGAAGATATTACCGTAGGCATGCAGCAGCGAACAGAAATTCTGAAGATGCTCTACCGGGATAATGAAATCCTGATCTTCGATGAGCCTACCGCGGTACTGACTCCGCAGGAAATCGAAGAGCTCATGCAGATTATGAAAAATCTGGCCGCCGAGGGGAAGAGCATTCTGTTTATCTCCCACAAACTGGCGGAGATTATGGCGGTGGCGGATCGCTGCACCGTTCTGCGAAAGGGCAAATATGTAGGTACCGTGGAGACAAAACATACGACCATGGAAGAGCTTTCTGCCATGATGGTAGGCCGCAGCGTCAATTTCCACGTGGAAAAAGGGCCGGTCCACCCCGGTGAGGTCGTTCTGGATGTGGAAAACATGACAGTGGCCAGCAAGGTGCATAAGAATAATGCGGTGAAGAATGTCTCTCTGAAAGTACACCGGGGGGAAATTGTCTGTCTTGCCGGCATAGACGGCAATGGGCAGACGGAGTTCGTCTATGGCCTGACCGGCCTGGAGCCGCTGGCCGGCGGGCGGATTTCCCTGTGCGGGCAGGACATCACCAGGGCAAGCATTCGCAAGCGCTCTGTCTCCGGGATGAGCCATATTCCGGAGGATCGGCACAAACATGGCCTGGTTTTAGACTATACCCTGGAAGACAATATGGTTCTGCAGCGGTATTTTGAGCCTGAGTTTACCAACAAAGCGGGGTTTTTGAAACGGGGCAACATCCGCTCTTACGCGGAAAAGCTGATCGACCAGTATGATGTGCGCTCCGGGCAGGGGCCGATTACCATTGCCAGGGCCATGTCCGGCGGGAACCAGCAGAAGGCCATTGTAGCCCGGGAAATTGACAAAAATCCGGAGTTGCTGGTGGCGGTACAGCCGACGAGGGGACTGGACGTAGGGGCCATTGAGTACATCCACCAGCAGCTGGTAGCGCAGCGGGACGCCGGCAAGGCAGTCTTGCTGGTGAGCCTGGAGCTGGATGAGGTGATGGATGTCCCGGACCGGATCCTGGTTATGTATGAGGGAGAGATCGTTGGTCAGCTGGATCCAAAGAAAACGACCCAGGAAGAGCTGGGCCTGTATATGGCGGGAGCCAGGAGAGATAAGGTGATCGCATGAAAAAGAATTTTCTGAAAAAGCCTGCGGTGCAGTCTCTGATTGCTTCTCTGCTGTGTATTGTGTTAGGATTGCTGATTGGGTATATTGTACTCCTGTTCATCAACCCCGCAGGAGCGGGCGATGCAATTTTGGCTGTAATCAAGAATTTCCTCAATTCCACGCGAGCCAATCTACGGCTGAAGAACCTGGGCAATACTCTGGTAAAAACAGCACCTCTGCTGATGTGCTCTCTGAGCGTGCTGTTTGCCTATAAAGTGGGCCTTTTCAACATTGGCGCAGCGGGTCAGTTTGTGGTGGGAAGCTGTGCCTGTCTCATCTCCTCTCTGGGCTGGGGCTGGAGCTGGCTGCCATGTCTGCTGTTTACAATTTTGGTAGGGGCTGTGTACGGGGCCATCGTAGGCCTGCTTAAAAGTTACTGCAATGTGAATGAGGTCATCTCCGGCATTATGCTCAACTGGATTGGGCTGTATATGACGAACATGATTCTCAACAGGGTAAAGGAGCCCACCAGCCCGTATACGCTGCATATGGCCAGCGTGGCACCGCAGGCGCTGCTGCCTACACTGGGGCTGGGAAAGCTGTTCAGCGGGAACAAATATGTATCCATTGCCATCCCCCTGTCCCTTCTTCTGGCCATTATCATTTTGATTGTGCTGGATAAGACCAAACTGGGCTATGAACTGAAAGCTACCGGGAACAATAAAAACGCGGCTAAATATGCAGGCATGGCGGAGAAGAGAAATATTATTCTGACGCTGGCTATTGCAGGGGCTCTGGCAGCAATGGGCGGGGCCTTTTTGTATCAGACCGATTATGAACAGTGGTCTGTTACCCAGTCCTCTGTGCCGGGTATGGGCTTCAACGGCATTGCCGCCGCCTTCCTGGGAGGGCTCAACCCCATAGGGGCTGTTTTTGCCTCTTATTTTATTCAACACATCACCAATGGCGGCGGGTATGTGGATCTGACCATGTACTCCTCCCAGATTTCGGATCTGATCTCTTCCCTGATCATCTATCTGTGCGGGTTTGTCCTGTTTATTAAGTACGCCATAAACAAGTCCATTGACAAGCGGGAGGAGAAGAAAGCGCAGATGGCATCCGCGGCTAAGGGAGGCGATGAGAAATGATTCTTCTGGTACAGTATACCCTTATTTTCGCCTCTGTGCTTCTGCTGGTTGCTCTGGGCGGCTGCTTTGCCGAGCATTCCGGGGTGATCAACTTGGGGCTGGAAGGCATTATGGTCATCGGCGCCTTGGGCGGCGCTCTGGTCATGCGGTATATGCCCGCCTCCACCCCTACGCTGATCATGGTGTTGGCAGTCATTCTGGGGGCGGTTCTGTTCGGGGTTGTCTATTCCTCTCTGCTGGGCGTCGCCTGTATCAACTTTAAGGCGGATCAGACCATTGTGGGGACGGCTCTGAACATGCTTGGCACGGCAGCGGCGACTGTATTTGTAAAAGCAATCAATACCGCAGCCAACCCCAACGATGTATCCTCCGTCATTCAGTACATTGAACCGAAAAAGGCATTTCTGGTAAATCTGGGCGGCTTTGAGTTCAACTGGTTCATGCTGGTGGCGGTGATCGGCCTGGTGGTGGCCTATGTGACGCTGTACAAGACGAAATTCGGCCTGCGTCTGATGGCCTGCGGAGAACATCCCCAGGCGGCAGACAGTGTGGGAATCAACGTGTACAAAATGCGCTGGTGCGGGGTGCTGATTTCCGGCGTCTATGGCGGTCTGGGCGGGATCTGCTATATCCTGGCCGGCGTAAGTGAGTGGAAGTTTGAAAACGGCGTGGCAGGATTTGGTTTCCTGGCTCTGGCTGTGATGATTTTTGGCCAGTGGAAACCTACCCGGATTGCTCTGGCAGCCCTGCTGTTCGGCCTGTTCCGGGCCCTCAGCAATGTGTACATGGGCTTTGACTTCCTCTACAGGCTCAACATTCCCAGTACGGTATATAACATGATGCCCTATATCGTCTCCCTGGTGGTCCTGGCGTTCACTTCCAAGAACTCCCGGGCACCCAAGGCGGAGGGCATTCCCTATGACAAGAGTGAGCGATAAGCGCACCCTCCTGAGCATGTTGGAATCGAGTAGGGACGACTGAAGGGCGCCTTTGGTCGTCCCTCTTTCCGGAGATTTTCAAACAGAAGAAGCGATATGGCGGGCCCGGGGCAGACAGATATTTTTAGGGGAAGGACGGGAGGCGGGAGAAGGAAGATGGATCAACAGAGGACCAAAAATGATTTTTCCCAGGGGAGCATCCCCCGGAATATCCTGTCCCTTGCTCTACCCATGACCATGGCGCAGCTGGTGAATGTACTGTACAGCCTGGTGGACCGGATTTATCTCGGCCGCCTGCCCGGAACCAGCCACCTGGCCCTGACGGGCCTGGGGGTGACCCTTCCGATCATTTCCATTATCATGGGCTTTGCCAACCTGTGCGGAACAGGCGGAGCGCCGCTGTGCTCTATCAACCGGGGCAGGGGGGATGAAGAGGAAGCAGAAAGGGTCATGGGCAATGCCTTTGCCCTGTTGATGGTGCTGAGCATTGCCATAACAGCTTTTTTTATGATTTTTAAGCGGCCGATTCTGTACCTTTTTGGTGCCAGTGAGGAGACGTTCCCTTATGCCAATGACTATATGACCATCTACCTGTGCGGAACGCTTTTTGTGATGGTCAGTCTGGGAATGAACCCCTTCATCAATGCGCAGGGATTTGGCCGGATCGGCATGCTGACGGTGGTGCTGGGGGCTGTGGCGAACATTCTTCTGGATCCGGTTTTTATCTTTGATTTCGGGCTGGGAATGGGCGTAAAAGGGGCAGCCCTGGCAACCGTGCTCAGCCAGTGCCTGTCTGCGGTGTGGGTGTTCCGGTTCCTCACAGGGAAAAAGGCGCTGCTGAAACTGCGTCCTGCCTATATGAGGCTGGAAGCGAAAAGAACCAAACGAATCACCGCGCTGGGGTTGTCCGGCTTTATCATGAATATGACCAACAGCCTGGTCCAAATCGTGTGCAACGCCACGCTGCAGGCCTGGGGCGGCGATCTCTATGTGGGTGTGATGACCATCATCAATTCTATCCGCGAGGCGGTATTTATGCCGATCAGCGGCCTGACCAACGGCTCCCAGCCGGTGACCAGTTATAATTATGGAGCCCGGAAATATACGCGGGTTCGCCAGTCCATTCGCTTCAGCGTAGGCGTTACGGTATGCTATTCCGCTCTGGTGTGGGCTGCTGCCATGTTTTTCCCAGGGCAGCTTATCCGCATTTTTAACAGTGAGCCGGATATTCTGCAGGCGGGGATCCCGGCGCTGAGAATTTACTTCTGCATGTTTATTTTTATGTCCCTGCAGTCCTCCGGCCAGGCGGTACTGGTCAGTCTTGGCCGATCCAAACAGGCGATCTTTTTCTCTCTGCTGCGCAAGGCGTTCATCAATGCCCCGCTCACCGTGCTGCTGCCCAGGTGGGGACTGGGTACCACAGGTGTTTTTGTGGCAGAGGCGATTTCTCAGGTGGCGGGCGGTCTGGCGAGTTTTCTCACTATGTATGTCAAAGTTTACCGCCGACTGGGTACGCTGCAGGACGACGGCCCTCCCCCCGCCCAATGGGCCATCTAACAGCGAGGAGATTTCGTTCAAAACAGAAAAAACCTTTTACGAAAAGAGAGAAGACCATGGATTATGCAAAACGTTCCCTGGAAATGCACTATGCGTGGAAGGGAAAACTGGAGATTGCTCCCCGGGCCAGGGTGGACAGCAGAGAGGATCTTTCTTTGGCCTATACTCCGGGTGTGGCGCAGCCCTGTCTGGAAATACAGAAAGATCCCTCGAAAAGTTTTGAACTGACCCGCCGGTGGAACACGGTAGCGGTCGTTACGGATGGGTCGGCTGTGCTGGGTCTGGGAGATATAGGCCCGGAGGCGGGCATGCCGGTCATGGAGGGGAAATGCGTTCTCTTCAAGACCTTTGGGGATGTGGACGCTGTCCCTCTGTGCATACGCAGCAAAAAGGTAGAGGATATTGTCCGTACCGTTGCGCTTTTGGCAGGATCTTTTGGAGGCATTAATCTGGAAGATATCGCGGCTCCCCGCTGTTTTGAGGTGGAAAGGCGTCTGAAGGAGTGCTGCGATATCCCGGTCTTCCATGACGACCAGCATGGCACCGCAGTAATTACGCTGGCGGGACTGACCAACGCACTGCGGGTGGTAGGCAAGAAAAAAGAGAACATCCGTGTGGTTATCAACGGCGCAGGTGCGGCGGCCATTGCCATTGCGAGACTGCTTCTGTCTGCGGGAATAGGGAATTTGACGCTGTGCGACCGGAACGGTGCTGTGTATGCAGGGCGCTCCGCGGGCATGAACCCGGTGAAGGAAGAGATGGCCAAGCGAACCAATCCGGAGAAGAGGAGGGGAACTTTGGCGGAGGTCCTGGCCGGCGCAGATGTGTTTATCGGCGTTTCGGCGCCTCACACGGTATCAGCGGACATGGTGCGGACCATGGCCGAAGGAGCGGTTGTCTTCGCCTGTGCCAATCCCACACCGGAGATCTTTCCGGACGAGGCCAAAGCGGGCGGCGCGGCCGTGGTCGCTACAGGCCGCAGCGACTTTCCCAACCAGATTAACAATGTGCTCGCCTTCCCGGGGATTTTCCGCGGCGCCTTGGATGTGCGGGCCAGAGATATCAACGACGAGATGAAATTGGCAGCGGCCGGAGCGCTGGCAGGTCTTATATCAGACGGGGAACTGAGTGCGGACTATATTATACCGGCAGCCTTTGATCCCCGAGTGAAGGATGCCGTCGCCGGAGCGGTGCGGCAGGCTGCCCAACTGTCCGGAGCGGCTAGAATTTAGGCCTTTTCCTGCCTGTTTTGTGGGGCTAACGCAGGATCTGTGAGTGGATCTCTGAGGGGACAAGCATTTTTGTTCCCTCAGAGAATTAGGACAGGCAGTCTTCGGACAATTTATTCGCTTCTCCATTCTTTCTTCGACTATAGGCTCCCTACCTTCTTTAAGGAGCCCCACTTACTTCCGCAGGACAGCTGTAAAAGCTGCTCACCAGCCTTTGAGCACAATAAGACCGGCTGCCGAAGAAAGTGGTCCTCTTTTTTTCCCAGTGCTGTCCCTCAAGTAAGGTGAAAAAGGTGCCTGGGGGAATCCTTGGAAGCCATGGTTACCCGGTTGAGGCTTATATTAGCCGGCTAAGATCTTGGGACAGCCCTGGAGATTTTACCGCGTGTTTCAGGGTTCTTTCACGAAGAAAATTTCTAACGCGCCAAAATGCCTATACGTATAAGCTAAACATGCAATTATACAAATTTCAGGATTCCCGCCGATTTGGTAGCGATGTATAGGATATTATACCTTTTTGTATAGGATATTATCCTATACAAGCATCGCGTACTCT
>CAZGAM010000074.1:0-9777 GCA_964523685.1 uncultured Oscillospiraceae bacterium
TCAGCTGGTTGTACTGCCCGAGGAAATCGAGGATTAAAACGGCTTGTTTTTGCATAGGGTACCTCTCTCGTTCAAACATCATTCCAGTCAGACGTCAGACATCATAGGTGCGGATGATTTTCTCCGCAACCGCTTTGCGGGTAACGCAACGGTCCATGGCATTTTTTTCAATGAAGCGGTGCGCCTGCTTTTCCGTCATTTTAAACTGCTGGATCAAAAGTAGTTTGGCGCGGTTTACCACGCGCATTTCATCGATTTTTCCCTGCAGGTCCGCGGCCCTGGATTCCAGTTCATGCATCCGGCGGCTTACCGTGGCCAGCATATTCAGGCTCTGTTTCAGAAGGTCGGGGTCTACCGGACTCTGCAGTGTCATGAATCCCCACTGGGCAGCCAGAGCCGAGGCGGATTCAAAGGTGTCTTGGGAAGTGAGCAGCAGTACCCCTGACACGCCGCTTTGGACGGCGGATTTTGCCAGGTCGGACCCGTCTTTTCCGGGTATGGAAACATCAATGACCACCACGTCATAGATAGTCTCACGCAGGACATAAGGCGCTTCCAGGGGAGAGCATACCGACAGTTCCGGCGCGAACCGGTCAGGGGGGAGAATGGCGGCGAATCGGGCGGCGGTCTGTTGGGAGGCCGTGATTAGAAGCAGAGACGCATAAGGCTGTGACTGCATGGGATTTGTCCCTCCTTCCGGTTACAGCGGCAGATCCCGGCACGGCGGTTGGGATCTGACAATGCGCAATGTGGCTATTGTACTCATTTCGGCGGGACTTGTCAATTTGTCCGGTAAGAATGGTAGAACTGCTCAGGATCAAGCTGCTATGCTCCTGTGATTTTGTGATATTTGCCGATGGTTCTCCCGTTGACAAAGTAAGTGCATGCAGTGTACAATAATGGCACAGCGGCAAAGGCGTCGTGGATTGTATCCCGGCCTTTGTCTTTTTTTGCACCTGTGCCAACATGACATGAATTTTTTAATCGAAGGAGTAAGTCAATATGAGTGATGTGTCTGAAACCTTTGGCTCTATGGTATTTTCAGAGGCTGTGATGCAGGCACGGCTGCCCCATGCGACGTACAAGGAAGTTATTTATTCCATTCATCATGATAAACAGCTGACACCGGAGATTGCTACCGTGGTGGCGACAGCCATGAAGAATTGGGCTGTGGAGAAAGGAGCAACCCACTTTACCCACTGGTTCCAGCCCATGACCGGGGTTACGGCGGAAAAGCACGACAGCTTTATCCACCCCACAGGCGATGGCAGAGCTATTATGGAGTTTTCCGGAAAGGAACTCATTCAGGGCGAGCCGGATGCATCCAGTTTTCCCTCCGGTGGCCTGCGGGCAACTTTTGAGGCGCGGGGCTACACCGCCTGGGATCCTACCAGTTATGCTTTTGTGAAAGACGGTGTACTGTATATCCCCACCGCGTTTGTCTCCTATACCGGGGAGGCGCTGGATAAGAAGACACCCCTGCTCCGGTCCATGCAGGCGCTGAACAAGCAGTCTCTGCGCATTGTCCGTCTGTTCGGGGATAACCAGACAGAATCGATCAGAGCTACAGCAGGCGCAGAGCAGGAATACTTTCTGGTGGATAAGAGCGTCTACGACAGGCGGAAGGATCTGATCTATACGGGCCGCACGCTGTTCGGTGCCCGGTCCCCCAAAGGGCAGGAGCTGGATGACCATTACTTCGGGGCCATCAAACCCCGGGTGGCTGCCTTTATGAAGGAACTCAATGGGGAGCTGTGGAAGCTGGGAGTCGTGGCTAAAACAGAGCACAATGAGGTGGCACCGGCGCAGCATGAACTGGCCCCTCTGTTCAGCACAGTGAATATCGCCGCGGATCACAACCAGTTGACCATGGAATTGATGCGTTCCATCGCCAAAAAGCACGGCATGGAGTGCCTGCTCCATGAGAAGCCTTTCGCGGGCGTCAATGGTAGCGGCAAACACAACAACTGGTCCCTCTCTACCGATGCGGGGGAGAACCTGCTGGAACCGGGAGATACGCCGGCAGAAAACGCCCAGTTTCTTGTTTTTCTCTGTGCGGTTCTCAAGGCGGTAAATGACTACCAGGATCTGCTCCGGATCTCCGTGGCCTCAGCCGGCAACGACCACCGACTGGGTGCCAATGAAGCGCCTCCGGCCATTCTGTCCGTGTATGTGGGCGATGAGCTGGAGGGAGTGCTGAACGCGATTATGGACGATAAGCCCTACAGCGGGGGAGGCAAGGAGCCTTTCAAGGTCGGTGTTTCTGTACTTCCCAGATTCCCCAAAGATACCACAGACCGGAACCGGACCAGCTCCTTTGCTTTTACAGGAAATAAGTTTGAGTTTCGGATGCCAGGCTCTTCTCAGTCCATTTCTGAGGCCAATATTGTCCTGAATACGGCAGTAGCCGAAGAGCTGCGCCGCTTTGCTGACAGGCTGGAGTCCGCGGATGACTTTGACAGTGAACTGCATGATCTGATCCAGGAGACTGTTCGGGAGAATATCCGCATTGTCTTTAACGGAAACGGCTACGATGATTCCTGGGTAAAGGAGGCAGAACACAGAGGACTTCTCAACCTGCGCACGACACCGGACGCCCTGCCACATTATTTAGCGGAGAAGAACATTCAGCTGTTTGAGGGCAATAAGGTTCTGTCGGAGACAGAGATGCGCGCCCGCTATGAAATTATGCAGGAAAATTACGCCAAGACCATCCGCATTGAAGCTATGACCATGTCGGACATGGTGCGAAAGGACATTCTTCCCGCCGTCAGCGTGTACGGTGGAAAGGTGGCAGAATCGGCGGCTGCGAAGACAGCGCTTGTTCCGGAAGCGGATATCAGCTATGAAAAGTCGTCTGTGAAGCGGATCTCCGAGCTGACCGCCATGACCGCCAGGGCCGTGGACCAGCTGGATGAGGAAATTTCGGAATCTTCGGATATCACAGACTGTGAACTGCTGTCCAACTACTGCCGGGACAAGATCTTTTCCACGATGAATGAGCTGCGTATTTATGTGGATGAGATGGAGACTATTGTAGAAGCCAAATACTGGCCGTATCCCACCTATGGTGAGATGCTCTTCAGTGTTCGGTGATAAAAATTTCTTTGAAGGGGGAGAAAACTATGTTGACAATACCAGAGGGGTATGAGACAAAGCTGGATGTGTATGAGACACAGCGCTGCATTGAGTTTATCAAATCGCACTTCCAGAAGAATCTGGGATCAGCGCTGAATTTAAAGCGCGTGTCTGCGCCCTTGTTTGTGAGGGCGGATACCGGGCTCAACGATGACCTGAATGGAGTGGAACGGCCGGTTTCTTTTGATGTGCCTTCTACAGGTACCGGGGAGTACCAGATCGTCCAGTCTCTGGCCAAGTGGAAACGCTGGGCACTTCGGGAATACGACTTTCACGAGGGCAATGGCCTGTATACGGATATGAACGCGATCCGCCGGGATGAGCCGGTGCTGGATAACCTCCATTCTGTTTATGTCGATCAGTGGGACTGGGAGAAGGTAATCCGCGCGGATCAGAGGAATGTGGAATTTCTGAAAGAAACCGTACAGCGGATTGTAGATGCCATCAGCATGACCTGTGACGAGGTCCGGTGGGTCTTTCCCAAGATTACCACCCGTCTCAGCCGGGACGTGACGGTGATTACAACGCAGGAGCTGGAGGATCTGTACCCGGATCTGACGCCACCTGAGCGGGAAAACGAGTTCACGAAAACCCATGAAACCGTTTTCCTCATGCAGATTGGCAAGAAGCTTCGCTCCGGTAAGAGCCACGATGGCCGGGCCCCGGACTATGATGACTGGGATCTGAATGGAGATATCATTTTCCGCAACCATCTTTTGGACAGGTCTTTTGAAATTTCCTCCATGGGGATCCGGGTGGATCCGGAGAGCCTGGACCGTCAGCTGAAGGAGGCAGGCTGTGATTACCGGCGGGAATTTCCCTTCCATAAGGCCCTGCTGGCAGGGGAGCTGCCTCTGACCATCGGGGGAGGCATCGGCCAGTCCAGACTGTGCATGCTTCTCATGGGCTGTGCCCATATCGGCGAGGTACAGTCAGGCGTGTGGGACCCGGTCGATGCGGCGGCCTGCGAAGCGGCAGGCATCAAACTCCTGTAAGAATTTGGCGCAGGCATGGTCTCCTTTTCCCCGCGCAGGGTGAGCGGAAAGAGCATGCCATGGGGAGCAGGGATAACAGGCAGAGGATTTCTTCTGCCTGTTTTCTTTTTTTCCCGTTTGTTTCGGGATTGGGCCTTTTTGACTCTTGTCAATGGCGGTGGATTGCTTTATAATAATAGAAAGAGAACCGAGGATTTGCACGGTTTCCAGTTTGCCAGAGAGGAGCGGCAGGCATATTGCCTGGAAAAGGATGAATATCAAAAAAAGGTTGGGACCATCTCTCATCATTGTTGTGGTAACTGTACTGTGTATTCTGCTGGGCCGCCCTTCCAGAGTGCTGTTTTTCCTCGCTTTGGCGATTGCCTCTTCTTATGAACTGCAGACGGTTCTTACACAGGCGGAGTATCCTTCTTCCAAATGTCTGCTCATTTTCTATATCGCGCTGCAGGCTGTCCTATGCTGGATGGATTGCCCGGCAGGCTGGATGATCGTGCTGTTTTTTGGCGCAGTGTTCGCTGCGATATTCTGGGGCATTCTTGACCCCCGGAAGGGCGAAAAATTTGTGATGACGGAGCTGTTCCTGCTGGTTTGGCCATTCGCTTTGTATGCGGTGATTTTGTATGCCGCCGCTTCTGAAGAGTGGATGATGACCATGGCATTGGGAATTCTGGGCACTTGGGCCTGTGATTGTATGGCGCTGGTGGGAGGCGGTCTCTTTGGCAAGCACCCGCTGGCCCCGGCAGTCAGTCCGCATAAAACCTGGGAAGGGACCCTAATTGGGGCCGCCTCCTCCCTTGTTGTTGGCATGCTGATCGCAGCTGTGTTCGGATGGAATTTCTGGATGTGTGCCCTGACAGCCTGTATCGCCAGTTCTTTTGGTCAGATTGGGGACCTTGCGGCTTCGCTTCTCAAGCGGTTTACCGGGGTCAAGGACTACAGCCACTTTATCCCGGAGCATGGGGGGATAATGGACCGCATGGACAGCCTGCTGTTTTCCATACCTGCCGCCTATTTGTGCGTAAAAGTCTTTGTGCAGGGGGCCTGGTGACTGGCAGATCACATGCCAAATCCTCCATCCACCCCAATAGTCTGGCCGGTTATAAAAGCGGCACGGTCAGAGGCCAGAAAGGCTACCAGTTCAGCTACTTCCTCCGGCATTCCTATACGGCCTAAAGGCGTTTGCTCTGCCAGAGCCTGTCGGTCCGCCCGGTCAAATTGGGAGAGCATGTCGGTGTCGATGACGCCGGGCGCCACACAGTTGACCCGGATGCCGGAAGGGCCCAGTTCTTTCGCCAGGGATTTTGTAAGACCTATGATCCCCGCCTTTGTGGCGGCATAACCGGCTTCGCAGGAGGCTCCGTATAGACCCCATACGGAGGATATCAGAATAATATTTCCTTCTTTCTGCCGGACCATTCCGGGAATGGCCGCTCGACAGCAGCGGTATACACCGCTGAGATTCACCTCCAGAAGCTGGTGCCATGATGTTTCATCGATCTCGGAAAACAATCCGTATTGGGCGATCCCGGCGCTGCAGACAAGCAGACGAACAGGGCCTGCCTGATCAAACAGGGATTGGACCTGCTCCGGATCTTCCATGTCTGCCTGAATGGCTGTCGTGTTCAGCTCCTTGGCCAGCGCGGCGGCGGCTGTGAAAGACTGGTTGTAGTGTATCAATACGTTCCAGCCGTCAGAAAAAAGACGTCTGGCAACAGCCGCACCAATTCCCCGGGAGGAGCCGGTAACGAGAGCTTTTTGATTCATCGTGTTTTTGGCAGGACACCCCTTGGTCTCTGAAGGGGGAGCCATGCCGTCTCCTTTTTTGTTTCGTGAAATTGAGAGGAACCCCCAGTCAAAGCGTTACAACGATGCTTGTATCGGGGCTGGAAATCTGCATGGGAGGGCGCTCCCACAGCCGGGCACCACCAGATCGTAGGAGGTGACGGCAGTCGTCCCGAGATGGAACGCGTCATGTACCGGCTGTTTTGCCGATGAAGCGATAGAAAAAGAAGGGAAAGGCAATAGGAAAGAGTTGGGAAGTTGGACTGGGTGAACGATCCTGTGTTGTACGCAGGACGGTTGACAGGGAAATTCTCGTGGAACAATGACTTGTGGGGCTGAAGGTGGAACAATGAGCAACGAGCATATGGATATCGAAAAAATTCTCGCTGAGCTGGATGACATACAGTGGACAAAAGAAGACGAGTCCAGCGCCGGGAACGGCGAGAACGGGGATAATACCAAAGCCAAGGCCCCCAAAGAAGAGGAATCCAGCGGCCGTGAGGTCTTTACGGCGAGAAGGCCTGTCCCGTCTTCCATGGAAACTTCATCTTATCCGCAAAAGGGAAAACATGAGGCACCTGGATATCAGGATGAGGAGGAAACCCCGGTAGGCGATGCAGGAGATGATTTGACAGCGGATATCCCCATACGGATGTCCAATAGTACTTCGTCACCTCAGAGATCCATTTACGACAGGGAAAAGGAAGAGGAGCCGGAAGAACTGGGAGAGGTGGATGAGCCGGCAGAGGCGGAAGAGCCGGAAGAACAGGCAGAAGAGGAAGAAGGCGAGCTTGAGATAAAAAAACAGACGCAGGAGAAACAGGAAATCCATCAGGAGATTCCCCAAGCGCCGCCCAGGCCCAAGGTCGTGGTCGCAGAACCAACACCGCCGCCCCCGCCCAGAGTATATGTTCAGCCGTCCAATCCCTATGAACAGGAACAACAGAAGGCGCCGTCCTCGGGAAAGCAGGGAGGAGGCACCGGCTTGAAGTGGATCCTGGCGTTTCTGTTATCGGGAGCTGTCCTTCTGGGAGGATACCTTATTTTCCGCGAGTTTCTCGCGGGAGGATCGCAGGGCAACGAACCGTCGCCGTCCCCCGGCGGCGATTATCTCACAATTACCATCCCGCCGATGAATACCTATACAGCTCCTCCCACCGCGCCGCCAACATCCTATTATTCCATTACTGTCACGGCAGGCTCTGGGGGAAGTGTTTCTCCGTCAGGCAGTGTGGATGTGGAAGAGGGACACAGCGTGACCTTCACCATCCTTCCGGATGCCGGCTATGAAATCAGTCAGCTGTTGATTGACGGAAGCTCCGTTACGGTACAGTCTAGCTACACATTTGACAATGTCAGCCGCAATCATACCCTTTATGCAGTATTTCAGCCGTTGGAGAGTCCGCCTCCTACGGAGATTCCGGCTACGGAAGTGCCCACGGCAGAGCCAACCACGGAGGCAGAAGTCACCATGGAACCGGCTACGCCGGAGGCGGCGCCTCCTGCAGAGGACGAGATGGGATTCCCGGCACCCGGGGAAGGTTGAATTCGGTCCTCGCAGGGAAACGGCCCCAAAAGCTGGCTCCCGATCATGATAGGGAAACTCTGGCAGTTAAAGAGCCGGAAAGACGGAAGGACTGGAAGCCAGAGGGGATGCCGGTTTCGAAAAAGCATTCGAGCAGGCAGAAATACACCAAATACGTTCAGGCACCTGACCGATTCCAGCAGGATCTCGGCCAGGTGCTTTTTCTTATGCGCCAAGTTTCCAGGCAGTCGCCGGCAGCGCTATGCTGGAAAACAGAACCCAACAAGGGAGGTGGCTGCCCTGTTCCCTGTTCACGCAAAACTCAATGGAGAGAGTTCTATGGAGGGTGCTGATGTGCCCCGGAGCAGAAAAATTGGGGCTATTTGCCGCCTATCGAGGAAAAGAGATGGGCGCTGGGGTAATAGAAAGAGGAATTTTTCGCAAGATCTGCGACAGGGAACCCGGCAGCAAAGTTGGATCCTGTACGCTGGTACTGGCATGGGACCATCACCTGGAATACCAGCCAAGAACAATAGGCACTTCTGCTGCGCCTGTGCAATGACAGGCCGCGTAATATGCAGAGAGTGATTGATGGGTGCCCTTTTATGCCTGCTTATTGGCAGGATCTGCCTTGGGCGGGTCCTTGACGGATTCTAGCAGGCTGGTTGCCATGCCGACCAGGCCCTGAATATCGGAAGGAATGATGATTTTCGTGGCCTGTCCATCCGCGGCAGCGGCAAAAGCATCCAAAGCCTTCAACTTGACCACGGCATCGACAGGAGCAGAGGCATTCAGCAGCTTCATGCTTTCAGCGGTTGCCTCGTTCATGGTCAGAATCGCTTTTGCCTTGCCTTCTGCCTCTCGTATAGCGGATTCTTTCTTGGCGTCTGCTCGGAGAATGGCAGCTTCCTTTTCTCCTTCCGCTTCCAGTATGGCGGCGCGCTTGTCTCCTTCTGCCCGGAGTATGGCCTCTCGTCTTTCCCGCTCTGCCTTCATTTGCTTTTCCATGGCATTCTGGATCTCTTTAGGCGGGATAATGTTTTTCAGCTCTACACGGTTGACTTTAATGCCCCAGGAGTCTGTGGCCTCATCTAGAATCTGCTGCATTTTGGCGTTGATTGTATCCCGGCTGGTGAGGGATTCATCCAGCTCCAACTCTCCGATGATATTGCGCAATGTGGTGGCAGTCAGGTTTTCAATAGCCATAAGGGGATTCTCTACGCCGTAAGCGTACAGTTTGGGATCTGTAATCTGCATGTAGATCACGGTATCTATCTGCATGGTAACATTATCTTTTGTAATGACCGGCTGGGGTGGAAAATCAGCTACCTGTTCTTTCAAGGAGACCACTTTGGTTATCCGTTCAATAAAAGGAATCTTGAAGTGAAGCCCTACATTCCAGGTGTCGTGGTAGGCACCCATCCGCTCTACAACAAACGCCTGAGC
Organism: uncultured Oscillospiraceae bacterium; assembly: GCA_964523685.1. Classification (GTDB taxonomy): domain Bacteria; phylum Bacillota; class Clostridia; order Oscillospirales; family Oscillospiraceae; genus CAJOIG01. The sequence goes on from CAZGAM010000074.1 coordinate 8,887, forward strand.
CTGATGGACAACACGGATGCATCGCATGACGAGAATGATAAGAAACACAATGAAAACGAGTAGAATAGAAAACATGGTAAAAGCACCTCCCAATATCGAAGATTTATGGAGCTTCGGTCGTTTTGCTTGTCTCGTGATTTTGCTCTTCCTGCGGTCCAGCAGAAGAGCAGACAATGAGTTTTACGCCCTGAATGCTTTGAACAACTACAACAGCCCCTTCTTCATAGATTTCTCCGTTGGAGGAGCGGGCTGTCCAGGTTTTCCCGCCAAGTGAAACAGTTCCTGTACCGGCAAGATTATCGATGCGTTGTGTTACCACACACTGGCTGCCCAATGCCATATCTGCGTTCGTTGCCTGTGTGTCTTTGTTCATCATCTTTTTCATTTGGGGGTAAATGAGAACAAGGCATATGCCGGACACCACGACAAAGAGCGTGATTTGAAGCCAGAGTGACCCTCCCAGGGCAGCTGTCACCAATGCAACACCGGCCCCTACTACAAACCACACAGCGCACATGGCTGTAGTGAGTGCCTCCACGATAAGAAAGATCACTGAAACGACTGTCCAAACAATAATCACCTGAAACACTCCTTTCTTTTTCCAGTATAGCACTTTTCGGGAGAAAATGATAGAGACTTTCTGAAAAGCATTGTTCCCTCCCTACTTTACAATGTGTGGCTGCTGTGATAGAATGCCAAAGACAGGAGGTAGGAAGCTGTATTCACTTGCCTTTTGAAAGGAGTAATTGTACGGATGAATATACTCAATCGGAAACCACGGAATGAGCTTATGTATCAGGCTATTTTGTCTTTGCAGAACATGGAGGAATGTGAGCAGTTTTTTGAGGATCTCTGTTCCGCAGCGGAACTGCAGGCAATGGAACAACGCTT
>CAZGAM010000074.1:9831-10450 GCA_964523685.1 uncultured Oscillospiraceae bacterium
ATCCAGCGCCATCATCAGCCGTGTGAAGCGCAGTCTGCAATACGGTAGTAATGGCTATTCAGCTGTTTTCAGTCGACTGGAAAAGCAGGAAGAGCAATCAGAAGATCCTTAAGGGGATCCAATTGGATAAAGGGGATATTTACCCAATTCCCGCATGCTGCGGAGGGCTCAAAAAGACCAAATCCCAGTACTAAGCTGGGCCATCCCGGCACAGACTTTTGGAAACGTGCCGATATGGTTGTTTTAGAGGGAACATCCTCACGGCAGATGCTCTTCCAAAGAGGAGGATACATGCTCTGCCCGGGACACCGGCTGCGGGTCCTTGTTCCATGCGGCATGCAGGTTTTGGAATACCTGCGGCACTTGCCCGTTTACAGCAGAGGAATCGTTGGGAAACAATAGAATTTTGCTATTGACAACAGGCGTCTTGTGCTTTATAATAACATAGCTTGTGTTTGAGAATCATTAGCCGTTTGAGAGCGGGCGCTTTTGGGAGCATAGCTCAGCTGGTTAGAGCACCTGCCTTACAAGCAGGGGGTCACAGGTTCGAGTCCTGTTGTTCCCACCAAATGAATACGCCTCTGTAGCTCAGTAGGTAGAGCAGCGGACTGAAAATCCG
>CAZGAM010000075.1:0-10400 GCA_964523685.1 uncultured Oscillospiraceae bacterium
TTCGCACTTCCGGACAGTCACAAGCTCCGAGGTCTATACCTCGTGAGTAGTTGACAGAAGCATGGCATGGACGTCCCCACGCGGCGCAGGGGGGAGAAGATGCGTCTCCTTTCCGTTTTTGGTATTCGACATAATACGTAGAGAACCTAATCAGGATGGGTGCTGCCGCCTGCCGGACAGTGGCAGCTGCACCGGAGCTTTCCGTCGCTCTATGCGGCTGTAAGCCAGCGCCGCTGTCCTTCAGATAGGTATTCAGTGCTCTGCCTCCTGGCGGGATTTCAGGTAGGGGAGAAGACCGCCTTTTTCCATAATGGAACGGATAAAAGGAGGAAATGGCGCTGCGTGAAATGTCTGACCAGTGGTTTCATCGACAATCAGTCCGGAGTCAAAATCAACAGATACTCTGTCACCGTTTCCAATGGCCTCAGCAGCCTCAGGGCACTCCAGGATGGGAAAGCCGATGTTAATGGCGTTGCGGTAGAAAATTCGGGCAAAACTCGCGGCGATTACACAGGCAGCCCCGCTTGCCTGCAGGGCCATCGGCGCATGTTCCCGGGAAGAACCACAGCCGAAATTCCAGCCGCCTACTACGATATCTCCTGTTTTGACCGCAGAGGCATAGGAGGGGTCAATATCCTCCATGCAGTGTTTGGCAAGCTCCGCGGGCGAGGGGGCGTTCAGATACCGGGCGGGGATGATCACATCGGTATCCACGTTATCTCCATACTTAAAGACAGTTCCTCCTGCAGGCATGGCTACTTCTCCTTTCTGATGATATCCAAAGGCGAGGCGAGGCAGCCTGCCACGGCACTGGCGGCTGCGACGGCGGGGGAGGCCAAAATTACCTCACTGTCCGGGTGACCCATGCGGCCGACAAAGTTGCGGTTGGTGGTGGATACAGCCCTCTCCCCCTGTGCCAGGCAGCCCATATGCCCGCCCAGGCAGGGGCCGCAGGTCGGCATGGCAAAAACGCAGCCCGCCTGAATAAAGGTCTCTGCGATCCCTTTCCGGATGCACTGCATGCTGACTTCCTGGGTGGCGGGAATTACAATGCATCGTACGCCCTCGGCTACTTTTCTGCCTTTCAGAATCTCCGCCGCGCTCTTCAAATCGGAATAGCGGCCGTTTGTGCAGGAACCAATCACGACCTGGTCAATGGGGATGCCCTTGACTTCCTCCACAGGTTTGGTATGGCTGGGCAGGTGGGGCAGACTGACTGTGGGGGTGAGAGAGGAAAGGTCAATCACAATCTCCTTCTCATATTCTGCATCCGGGTCTGCGCAAACAGAGGTCCAGGTCCGATGGACTCGGCCGGATAAATATTTTACGGTTTTTTCATCCACAGGGAAAATACCGTTTTTCGCTCCTGCTTCGATGGCCATATTGGCAATGGTGAAGCGGTCGTCCATGGAAAGGGCAGACAGGCCGGGACCGGAGAATTCCAGGGACTTATACAAAGCGCCGTCCACTCCGATTTTTCCAATGAGGTAAAGAATGACATCTTTTCCGCTTACAAAGGGCGGCAGTGTCCCGGTCAGGGTGACCTTGATGGCACCGGGAACCTTAAACCAGTTCTCACCCACGGCCATGCCGGCGGCCATGTCCGTAGAGCCCACGCCGGTAGAAAAAGCACCCAGCGCCCCATAGGTGCAGGTATGGCTGTCCGCGCCGATGACGCATTCTCCCGGCGCTACCAGCCCTTTCTCCGGCAGAAGGGCATGTTCGATCCCCGCCTGACCTACATCATAGAGGTGGGTAATGCCGTAGCGGGCGGCGAAAGACCGGACCTGCTGGCAGAGCTGGGCGGACTTTATATCCTTGCAGGGCGTATAATGGTCAAGGACAAAGACGATTTTTTCCCGATCGAATATTTGGGAAAAACCAGCCTTTTCAAAGACATTGACCGCTACGGGCGTGGTGATATCATTGCCCATGACCAGATCCAGTTTCGCCTCAATGAGATCCCCCTCCTTTACCGACGGAAGATGGGCGTGTGCCGCGAGGATCTTCTGTGTCATAGTCATCATTTTCACACCCCCTCCTCTGCGGCTGTGGCGGCGCACAGTTTGTTGATTGCCTTGATGTAAGCGAGAATACTGGCTTCCATAATATCCGTAGAAAGGCCCTTGCCGGTATAGGTCCGGTTCCCGGCTGTCAGCTTGATCGTCACATCTCCCAGGGTGTCCTTGCCTTCGGAGATGGAGTGGATGTTGTAAATATCAAAGGTATGTTCGACTGGCTTGACAATCTTGTCGATGGCATTAAAGGCGGCGTCAATCGGGCCGTCCCCCAGGCACACATCCTCAAATTTCTCTTCATCCTTGACAAGGCTTACTGTGCAGGTAGCGGTTGTAAAGTTGCTGGTGTGCACGGAAAACCAGTTCAGCCTGTAACCCGGTGCTTCCCTGTCGTCTTCTTTATCCGGCAGACTTTCCGCTATGGCTTCCAGGTCTGCATCGGTGACGGCCTTTTTCTTGTCGCACAGCACCTTAAACTGCTCAAAGCAGGCAGCCAGTTCGTCCGGCGTGAGGGTGTAGCCCAGTGTACGCAGGCGGTCGTCTACGGCATGTTTGCCGGAGTGCTTGCCCAGCACCAGGTTATTTGTGGAGACGCCCACGGATTCCGGGGTGAGAATTTCATACGTCTGTTTGTTGGCCAGTACACCATGCTGGTGAATACCCGCCTCATGGGCAAACGCATTCCTGCCTACAATGGGCTTATTCAGAGGGGCTCTCTGGCCGATCACGGAGTAGACGGTTCGGCTGGTGCGGGAAAACTGGGTAGTATCGATCCGGCTCTCAAACGGATAGACACCTGGCCGGGTGTGCATTGCCATGATGACCTCTTCCATGGCTGTGTTGCCTGCCCGCTCCCCCAGCCCGTTCACGGTGCACTCAATCTGCCGGGCCCCGCCCAGGATGCCGGCCAGTGTATTGGCGGTTGCCAGACCCAGATCGTCATGGCAGTGAGTGGAAAAGATCACCTTTTCCGCACCCTCTACATGCTCCCGGAGATATTCAAACAACGCGCGCATCTCTGCGGGGGTTGTATAGCCCACGGTATCAGGGATGTTTACGGTTGTGGCACCGCTGGCAATGGCTGCGGAGATCACCTGCGCCAGGAAAGACCAGTCGCTGCGGGTGGCATCCTCCGCGGAAAATTCCACATCGGAGCAGTATTTTTTCGCATACGCGGTCATGGAAGAGGCCGCCTCCAGCACCTCTTCCGGGCTCATGCGCAGCTTATACTCCATATGGACGGGACTTGTAGCGATAAATACATGAATACGGGGGTTGGCAGCATTTTTCACAGCATCCCACGCCACGTCGATGTCTTTGGTGTTGGCCCGTGCCAGAGAGGCTATGGTACAGTCCTGGACGGCGCCGGCAATGGCTTTGACGCTTTCAAAATCACCGGGGGAGGAGATGGCAAAACCTGCCTCGATGACATCGACCCGAAGTTTTTCCAGACATTTGGCGATCTCTATTTTCTCGCGAAGGTTCATGGAACAGCCGGGGGATTGTTCTCCATCCCGCAAAGTGGTGTCAAATACGATAATTCGGTCCATTGATTTTCCTTTCCTGATATGGATAATATGACATTTCTGCGATGCGAAAGCATCGGGGAGAAGGCAGAAGAACAGGCACCGGCCATCATGCAGCTCCAGAACAGAGTGCAGGGGAACGGACCGGTCAGGTGCCAAAGCAGGAGCAGCCTGCACCCGCAAACCGCTTTAAGGGGGAAGTACCAAGTACCATGCTTCCATCGGGACTGTACGGGCAGATCCTCAACAGGGCCCTGGAAAGAGGGGCTCAGATGGTGTCAGATGAAAGGTCAAAGAGCCGCTGGATCCGGCGGAATCGGCCCGCATTCTGGCAAAATATACAGCTTCCGTCGTACAGAAAAATTACAGGTTCTGTGCATGTCCTTTGTAATTGACTATGTTTTCCAAGTTGAAAAGAAAGGTATTTTCGGCCAAAGCTTCCTCTGCTATTTTGCTGTCAAAACCGCTGGAAGAAAAAAGGGCATAGTAAAACTTGGCTTTTTCCTTGAGGGGCATCAATTTTGCTTTTGTATTAAGATAATCGGCATATCTGAATGGCGACTTCTGAAATTTGCATTCTCCTACGAGGTATTCTTTCTCCCCTCTGCCAATTGCCAATAAGTCGATCTCTGTTTCTGTCACACGCAGACCATCCTTCGATTTTGGGTCCCGGACAGTTGTTTTCCCAAACCATCGTCCCATTTTACTGTAGCGGAAAGGAAGTTCATTCCGCTTCTGCTTTTCTTTTATGAATTCTCTGCATACCTCTTCAAAACCGTAGGATGCAAATTCATGCAGAGCAGGTTCAATAAGATAATCATATACCCCATCCACATCTCCGTCTTCCAGCTGTGAGTAGTTTGAAAAACAGAAAGTATACCAAAAACGAAAAAAATTGTCTGTCAGCCGATACGTCCCCCTGCTTGTGTTCGCTTTGTCCTTTATGCCGGCGTCAACTGAAAATTCCCGTTCCACGATACCAAGTTCAATAAGACTTTTTATGTAAACACTGGTCTTGGAAGTATTCTCAAGAAGCGATTTCTGACTGATGTCGTTCAACTTTGTGCTTCCAAGAGCAATTGCTTCGATAATGGAATTGTAAATTGATATTTCTCTAAGTTCTTGGTGAAGTAAAAAATCCACTTCACTGTATAAAGCACAACCCTTTGTCAAAATATATCTCTTAATATTTTCTCCTACAGATAAGTCTGCATTCCATTGATTTAAATAGTGAGGGATGCCACCAAGCACCGAATAGGCAAGTATCTTGTCCTCTGGAGAGTAATTTGGAAAGAACTTCACAGCATCATAGAAACCCATTTCCCTGAATTTATAAATTCCTGTTGCCCTGCCATAAAGTGGATTCTTTTCTGCCAGTAATTCCTGCTCCATGAAACTCAGTGCACTTCCGCAGAGAATAATCATGACATTATTGTGTCTGAGTTCTGAATCCCATAAATATTGCAGTATGGAAGGAATACTTTTATTGCTGTGACACATATAAGGGAATTCGTCGATTATAATTAGTTTTTTTTCTTCTCCAAACGGCAAATCAAGAATGGAGCGGAATGCCTTTTCCCAATCGGAAAATTCAGTAATATAGGCTTTTCCGGGAATTTCTTCTTTAAGAATCTGACTGGAAAATCTGGCAAGCTGTATGCGGTCCGTGCTTTGCGTGCAGGAAAAGAAAATGTGCCGTTTTCCCTTGCAAAATTCTCGCAATGTTTCTGTTTTTCCGATGCGACGTCTGCCATAAATAATGATCAGCTGTCCTTCTTTTTCTTGATATTTATCATTCAAAAATTGAAGTTCCCGTTCTCTTCCTATAAACATAATATGTCCTCCTGCTGTTCTAATCAGGATTAGGCAAATCAGGATTAGAAACTTTTGCGCGATTCGACTTCCCTTTTCCGATGACAAGTATATGATATATTGAAAAATCAGGACTGCTGATAGAATCAGAAAATTATGGTCTGTCTGAAATGGCTGTCAGGTCGCTTATGCAGGAGAAAGCAGGAGCAGCCTGCACCCGCAAATCGCTGAAAGGGGGGAAGTACCATGCTTCCATCGGGACTGTACGAGCAGATCATCAACAGGGCCTTGGAAAGAGAGCTGGCTCAGACAGCCAGGCGCAAGGTCATAGAGCCGCTGGATCCGGCAGAATCGGCCCGCATTCTGGCAAAATATACAGCTTCCGTCGTACAGAAAAAACTGGAAACCATCCAGGACAGCGGCGGCGGTGTGCAGTCTCAGATTGACCTGGTCAATCGGATCGTATCGGCCATTTCAGACAAACCGTCCGGGGGAACCCAGGATGATTTCTCGGTGGCTGAGTCTAATGAGCTGATGGCTCTCATCGACGAGAAGAACAGTGTGCTGTCCCTCGATGAAAAGGCAGAAATGGTGCGGCCTGTGACATCCATCGCGCAAAGTTCGCTGTTTACCGGCTCTCTTCACGAGCCGCAGATGTACTCGGAGCTGAGAAGAGAGATTGCCAGCAGCGACCGCATGGATATTCTCGTCTCCTTTATCAAATGGAGCGGTCTGCGGCTGATACTGGAAGAGCTGAGAGCGTTTGTCTTCCGGGGCGGAACCCTGCGGGTCATTACCACGTCCTATATGGGAGCAACGGATGTCAAAGCGATAGAGGAGCTGCAAAAGCTTCCCAATACCCAGATCCGGGTGAGCTATGATACGAAGAGAACCCGGCTGCATGCCAAGGCCTATATCTTTTACCGCAGCACGGGATTTACGACGGCGTACGTGGGATCGTCGAACCTGACCAATGCCGCCATATCCAGTGGTCTGGAATGGAACATGAAAATCACCAGAAGTGATCTGCCGGAGGCGGTGGATAAGATTGCCGCCACATTCGAAAGCTACTGGAATGCCAGCGATTTTGAGCTTTATGAGGAGAAACAGAGGGAGAGGCTGGCGCGTGCCCTGAAGGCAGAAAAGTATTTTGGCAGCAACGATGCCAATTTGTACACCCTGGATATTCAGCCATACTCCTATCAGCAGGAGATCCTGGACCGACTGGAAGCGGAGAGATCGGTGCGTGGATACACGAGGAACCTGGTCGTAGCAGCCACGGGCACCGGAAAGACGGTGATATCAGCGCTGGATTACAGGCGGTTTCGCCGGGAGAATCCTGGAAAACCCTGCCGGCTGCTGTTTATTGCGCACCGGGAGGAAATTCTCCGGCAGAGTCTGGCTGTTTTTCGGGCGGTGCTGAAAGATGCCAATTTTGGCGAACTGTTTGTAGGTGGCTGCCGGCCGGAAAGCATCGACAATCTGTTTATGTCCGTACAGACTTTCCATGCGCAGAGGTTTTGGGAAAAAACCTCTCCTGACTTTTACGATTTTCTGGTGGTGGATGAATTTCACCACGCGGCGGCACCAACCTATCAGAAACTGCTGGACACCTATAAGCCACAGATTTTGCTGGGTCTGACCGCGACACCGGAGAGAATGGATGGGAAGAGCATCCTTCCCTATTTCCACTATCGCATTGCGGCGGAGATCCGCCTGCCGGAGGCAATTGACAGGAAACTCTTGTGCCCTTTCCAGTATTTTGGCGTCACAGATACGGTGGACCTGAATCAACTGAAATGGTCCGCCGGAGGCTATGACAAAGGCCAGTTGTCCCAGATTTACACCTTCAGCGGTCTGGTGGCAAAACGCCGCGCGGATATGATTATTGCCTCCGTTTTCCGATATGTCACGGATATAGACGATGTCAAAGGGCTTGGATTTTGTGTTTCCATCGAGCATGCCCGGTTTATGGCTGAATGTTTCAATGAAAAGGGCATTGCTTCCCTGTCGCTGACGGCAAAGTCGTCTGATGAGGAACGGCGGGCAGCCAGGGAGAAGCTCGTTTCCGGTGAAATCCGCTTCCTTTTTGTAGTGGATCTCTTCAACGAAGGGGTGGATATCCCGGAAGTCAATACGGTGTTATTCCTCCGGCCAACGGAGTCGCTGACGGTTTTCCTTCAGCAGTTGGGACGCGGCCTTCGTCTGGCTGAGGGGAAGGATTGTCTCACGGTACTGGATTTTATTGGCCAGGCAAATAAGAGATATAATTTTGAGGAAAAATTTGCCTCGCTGCTGTCAGAAAAAACAGGCAGCGTGGACCGGCAGATAAAGGAAGGGTTTCTCTCCCTTCCCAGGGGGTGCTATATCCAGCTGGAGAAAAAGGCGGCCAGGTATATCTTGGACAACATCCGGGCCTCCTATGGGAGCAGCGCCGGCTTAATCGCCCGTCTGGCAGATTTTCAGGAAGATACAGGGCAGGAGCTGACTCTGGCCCATTTTCTGGATTACTACCACCTTGATGCGCAACGGATTTACCGCTTTGATACGTTCTCCCGGCTGTGTGCCAAAGCCGGGGTATACCCTGACTTTTCTGAGCCGGTGGAAGAGGGAGCCAAAAAGGCATTTGCCAGAATGGCCGCTGTTGATTCCCGCCGCTGGATTTCTTTTCTGCTGCAGATCCTGCCGCATATAGGGAAGGCAGATGTGCGGTCCATGAAGCCGGTGGAACAGAGGATGATGCAGATGATGTACGTTTCTCTCTGGAAAAAGACGGCCGAGGATTGGGGAAGCGGAGAAGTACAGGAAAATCTTCGCTCTCTTGCCGCCTCGCCGATACTGCTGCATGAGCTTATGGATCTTTTGAAGTGGCAGTATGACCATATCGACTTTGTAGATGCTCCGGTGGAAGTGGGTTTCGACTGTCCCTTGGATCTGCACTGTACCTATACCAGAGATCAGATCCTGGCGGCTTTGGATTTTCTCAAGCCGGCAACGGTGCGGGAAGGGGTAAAGTGGCTGCCTGAGAAGAAACTGGATGTGTTTTTTATCACGCTGAACAAGGCGGACAAGGAGTATTCTCCCACTACCATGTACAACGACTACTCCATCAGCAGCAAACTGTTTCACTGGCAAAGCCAGAGTACGACCTCCGCCGATTCAGCAACCGGGCAGAGGTACATCCACCATCGGGAGCAGGGAAGCCGGGTGATCCTGTTTGTACGGGAATACAAGAAGGACAAGAGTACCGGCATGGCATCTCCTTATACCTGTTTGGGGACGTCAAATTATGTCTCTCATGACGGTTCCTGTCCCATGAATATCATCTGGAAGCTGGATGCTCCTATTCCCGCCAAGTATTTAAAGAAAACCAGCAAAATGATAGCAGGGTAAATTGCTTTCGCGAGATTACGCTGTGCCTGGAGACAGTTTTTTGAGGGCGGAGACCTGTACACATTCATTACCAAGAGGGAAAAGTCAAAGAAATAGCCCGCCAAGGCGGGCTTACAGGGGAGCCTTCCATCCGCTGGGCTAAGGCCGCCCGGTTTTACGGAACGAAATATAAAAACAAAGCCGTAGGAATACGGCATTTTTGCAGATAGATTTCCATAACGGCTCCTCCCGGGCATGGCCCAGAGCGCGGATCCCGGTACAGCCGGCTGGACAGAGCACATAGAAGGATAAAGCGGGATGAGACGGCCGATTGCTGCATTTTCGTGAAAGGAAGGGGAGATCCGGTGCTCCTAATACTAACATATTAGACAATGTCTGTCAAATGTTTTCAAAATGGAAAGAACGGGCCGTATGGGGGATATATCCAGCCGCTGCATATGGTCTCCAGCTGTCTCTGCGGGTGATCCGATACCGGATCTGCGCCAGTTCTTTTGGACGGCATCGGTTCAGGGCTTGCACTTTCTGCGTGGAAGCGTTAAAATTGAGGGGCAGGAATTTTTCTGTACCCGACAAAGTTTTGTCTACGGAGAGCCTCTTTATGAAAAAAATGTTCTCGAACTTTTCCGACTTCTATGATCGCAGGGCCCCGGCTATTCGCCTGTTCACATTCATCGTTCTGGAAGTGTTTTTGCTCGTAATTGGTTCCTATGGCTTTGCAGCTCTAGCCTTGCTGCTTCTGCCCTTCTGCCTGCCTTCTGTGCAGGAGATAGACCGGATGGATCCGTTCAATTATATTCTGGGAACGCAGGACAATCCAAAGCAGATCAACAGTCTAAAACTGTATTTCCTCCAGGGCGATAATCGGGAGAAAGATGGATATACGAACTTCTGGGCAATAAAAAATGAAATCCCAACGGACAAGTTTCTCTTTCTTGCCTATATGGATACCAAAGAGCACGAGGGCAGAGACTTCCTTGAGAAGAGCAAGGTTCCGCTGACATGGTCCAAGCGGGAGATGATTGCAGAAGACGCCAACTTTCGGATCTGCTTTTTTATGTGCCCTAGCAAAGCCCTGGATGAGGTGGTTTCCAAGCTCGTTGAAATGCGCAAAATCATAGTAGAAAAAGGCTATGAGAATTACGGTGCTATCTGTCAGAAATTTTACCTGAATGATACATATAAGGAAGAGACCAATTCTAATGGAGAAGCCATAGAGAAACGGTGATAGCCTGCCCTTACCGGAAAACTGAAATTTTACATAAGGGGCTCTTCCCTGCAAGGGATAAATAAACGCAGGAAGACCCCTGTCCCTTGCAGGACAGGGGTCTTCCATAACAATCCGGATCAGCCTTCAATCATAATGACCTTCTTCTCCGGCAGCTTTTCTTTCTCTTCCTTGGGCAGCTCCAGATGCAGCACGCCATCTTCAAATTTGGCTTTCACATCGTTTTCCGTGACGCTCTCTCCTACAAAGAAACTGCGCTGCAGAGCACCGACAAAACGCTCCTGGCGAATCAACTTTCCGGACTTGCTCTTCTCGTCTTTATCCAGTCCTTTGGAAGCAGTAATGGTCAAATAACCGTCCTGCAGTTCCAGCTGGATCTGATCTTTCTTAAAACCAGGCAAGTCTATATCAATCTCATAACTGTCA
>CAZGAM010000076.1:0-6968 GCA_964523685.1 uncultured Oscillospiraceae bacterium
CGAAAGCCTGGTTGAAAGTCTTGCCAATCCGGGGCGTACAACTACCTGCATGGACTTGCCCAGCTGGCACGGTCGAAAGCGAGAATGGACAAAAACTATCATGCATATAAGATAAGTAGGAAAAATGGACAAAAGCCAGGTTCGCCCTGCAGGAGAGGGGTAAGGCGGAAAGTGTGTGCTGTTCCGGGGCGCAAAAAGCTGAGAGAGTTGCGGGTCTGGAGCTGCAAAGGCGGCGAATGCATTGCAAATTTTCCGATCTGATGGGTAACGGAAGAAGCAGGCACGGTCGGTCAGAGGGAGCAGAAAGCCCCGCAATCTCAAGGCAGGAGGACAGGCGCAGAAACGGGATACGCATCAAAAGCCGCCCATGCGCTGTGCAATCCGCCGGGCATCTATTTTCTGCAGAGGAATCAGCGGCTCCGGTGGGCAGTTGTAGGGCGCAAGAGTTTTTTCATACCAGGCAACCGAATGCCAGGCGCCGTTTTTATAGCCCGCATTGGGAGACAAGCCGACTCGGATAAAACCCAGCGATTTATGAAGGGCCTCGCTGGCGGGATTGGGAACGGTCACACAGCCCATGGCAGTTTTCAGACCCTGCATGGCAATCAGGTCCATGAGAAGACGGTAGAGGCGTTTTCCCAATCCATATCCTGCGGCATTTTTATCCAGATAGATACTCAGTTCTGCGACCCAGTCATAGGCAGTCCGTTCTCTGGCCCGGTGAGCATAGGCGTACCCAGCCGGCTGTCCATGCTGCAGCAGCATCAGATAAGGATATACTTGCGTGATGTCTTGTATGCGCCGGGCGAATTCCTCCGGAGAGGGGAGATCATATTCAAAGGTGATGGCTGTCTGGATATACTGTGCATAGATCTCAACCAGAGCTGGGGCATCATCGGCAGAAGCGAAACGAACCGATATATCGCCGGGAAAAGCATATTCCAGAGCGAGACCTGGATTGATCTGACAAGCATCCAGGATCGTGAGTAAAATCGGAGACAGATTGCCGGCACTGCCAAGAAGGTCAGCGTTTTCGAGCACCAGGCAGGTGTCTGTCTGCTCAGTCAGGTGTTTACAGAGAGAATCCAGGCTTACATTTGGGAGCAGATCGGTGTTTGCACAGTCTTCACACAGCAAAGCCCGGCAGTCAAGGGAAATTCGTTTCATTGCGTTACCTCACGTGGAAAAGAAGATGAGAAACAGAAAAACACAGGAATTCGGATTTTGGGTATACGGCCCCAAAATACAACAAACGAAATCAATGGGCAAGAAAACATAATAGAACACGAGAACTGGTCGGTGAGGAATCCAAAATCAAACCATGCGGCGAGCGAAAAATAACCTGTGAAATACACAATGGATAGTTGCGCATAAGCGGGAGAAAAAATGGGAGCAGAATCCTTGATCCCTGCGTAGAACGGGAAATCGGCAAACGGCTGCCTCCTGGTACATAAAAAGAGGACCCAGGAACTCAGCATTGTTCTGCGTAGTGTTGGGCCTTGCCAAATCATGCAGGCTGCTCTATAATATAAGGAAGAAGAGAATAAAGAAGCCGGCATACTGCTTCCAGTGGCATTTGGATTCCACTTCAGGGTAGAGATGAATTATAAAAAGTCCTGGGACCACTTGACCTTCACGCGGGAGGAACAGCCCCAGAAGATGCCCCTGGAAATCGACTTGCTCATCAGAGAGAAGAGTGAGATTTTTCTAGACGATGACATCGGCTCCTTCTTTCGGATTTTCAATTTGCTTATGTACAAATCCAAAGGCGCACCTCTCGACATAGATGCACCTTCGAAAACGCAGGGGTATGCGTGCCTTTTCAAGGGCTAAGAATAAATCGGAGAGGTGGCCGCTGGATCAAGTCACGATTACCCTCATCAGGGAATCGAAGGCGGTCGGTCTTTTCAAGTATCTAAGAGAACATAACTAGGAAGTAATCCAAAGGAGCAGCGGCGTTTACACGATAGCGGGTCCCCTTAGGATTCCAGCCAGATTGTAGCCGGGAAAGACCTGGACCCAAATAAATACCCGTGGATACATCTCACGACAAGCAGTGTCACCGAGGCGGATATGCGGAAGGCACTGGTGTATGCGGACGCGTACCTGACGAGAGAGAACGGGAGCTTCTGGATTCCATCATGGATCTGTGAATGGGTGAGAACCTAATAAAGGGGAGAGGGGAGTTGTACGAGGTACTGAGGGATCTTTTTCAGGAGGAAATCGATTCGCTACAGCAGGAGAGCGCCTAGCAGAGATCCAACGCCTGCAGGCAGAAATCCAGCATCTGAAAGCAGAAAACCATCGTCTGACGAAGGCAACGGTTTAATGCAGGACAAGAGTTCAGCTATTGAGACAAAAGCCAAATTTTATAAAATAGCGGCAATAACAAAGAAATAATCGGATAAGACGATCTGCATAACATTAGTGATAGGTGGAGCGTTTATTCCATTCCCGCAAATGACAAGCTGGAAATTGTATTTTAGACACCTGACTGATCCATGCGTATTCGGTCAGGTGCTTTTACATAAGAGCCAACGCTTTTTCTCCACATTCCTTCAGGTGTGTGGAAAAAAAGCGTTACCCTTGATTTCTATGCATACACCAAAACTAACTTAAACGTAGGTGACAGAGCCGGGATTTAATGCGCCAATCCAGGGCGTCATGACACTCCATACTGTGTCTGGTAAACTATGTAAAAAAGCCCGCATTCCTTTGGGCATGTGGTAGGTTGTTGCTCTCAGTGCGTACTTGATTTGAGCAGCAAGGGGGGAGAGATGTATGAAAAAAAGCAAAATTATCGTATTTGCCATTGCGCTGGTTTTGATTCTGGGGGTAGAACTATATCTATTTGTGCAGTGCAGCCGTTCTGACAGGACACTGCCGCAGACGCTGTCCCAGCAGAACGAGAACACAGAACAGACGTTCAAACCACTGCAAAACGAACCGGCGGCACAGACCAATTCGGGCAGTGCTTTTGGCTATACCAGTCCGCCTTATTCTACCAAGGCGCCAACTCAGCAGCTTCCGCCGCCAACGGCGGAACCCGTGACGCAAGAACCGACCGCAACAGCCGTTCCACAAAGTGCGCCACCGACGGCAGAACCGCCAGTTCCGGAGACAGCGGCCCCTGTTCCGCAGACGACCGGCTCCGCAACCACCAGCGGCAGTGCCTCTTCCAACACCGGTACGGGCCTTAATATGACCATTTCCTGGCAGTCTGAGGAGATAGGTGGTGGAACAACCCGCCTTTCGATCAGCGGTACCGTGCAATCGTATAGTCTTCAGATTATGAGCCAGCCCGTCGCTATACAGCTTGGCGGATACAGCACAAGTGTTATGGGCAACAGTATCAACGTGACAGAGGATAACTACACCGAGACGCCTTTGTTTTCCGCTGTTCTGGATGTGCCGAGTGGCACGACGGGGACCTTAACCGTGACGTGGAACTATCAGGGAACATACAGCGGGGTAAGTATGTCTGAAATTACCGCCAGCGGGTTCATCGGATAAAGAGGCTGTAGTACGAAGTGCATCGTTCAACCAAGTGAGGCACTGTAGGAGTCGTGCCCCCGGCTGACGGCGTCAACTACCCATCCCCTAAAGGGAATGGGCTTATAACTGCCCATTCGCAGTAACGACTTGCGCGTGACGGCGTTCATTTCTGCCCTTTGACCACAATAGGCATTGTCGCACATTTTCATGATCATCCAGCCGGAATTGTGGCCCCGGCCAAGAAACATCGGGGCGCCTTTCAGTGCCATGGAAGCAGTCTGTCAGACAGGAACTGGTAGACCTAAAAGAGAGGTTATGTCGTCTCTAGATGGCTGGCTTCTTCCTCTTTTTGCTTTAGTTCCTTGTAGACCTGCGGCCAGATTTTGGAGGGGCTTTTGCATATATGATCTTCTGATGCGTAGGCACACACATTCTCTATCCCATCTCTGCAGCATGTCGAACGGTCATGACAACGGCACCCAAGTGTTTGTGTTGCCGTGTCTTCCGGGTTCAGAGGGGCTCTCAGTGCATAGTGCAACCTGCTTGTTTTTCCCATATTACTTCTCCTCCCATCTACTAGATGATAATTTACAAGTGCCTCCCTATCCAAGGCGAAACAAAGGATACCCTCGCGTGCCTCTGCAGCGCCATGGGTAGCATGGCGCTCTGTCGGGAACAGCCATTTAGTCACAGAATCCAATTCAGTTTTTTCTGATCTTCTGAAAAACGGTATCTCTGCTTCATGGCCCATCTTTCGTGCGAGATTTGTACCGACACTGCCTGGAACTCACGGCTGATCCCTTTGTCCCTGCTGCTTTCCTATGGCAGACTGCAAGTTTTCCCACATCCGTTTCTTTCCGAAGCAGTGGGAACGGACAACATCTCTCTTCGCATGGACCGAATTCCTATCGAGGGAAGCCTCTTTCACAGCACCGCTATGGGTGCCAGTGTTCACACAAGACAGGGTTGCTCCCTTCCCAGTGCGGGCGGGATCGGTTCTCGCTTCATCTTGATAACCTTCTGAAGGATCCGCTAGGCAGGTCGTTTTCCTTGCCCGCAGGCTGTTCCTCTGACAGCATAGAGGGAGAGAGTGAAAACGACTTACTTGAGCTTTCTGCTGAATTTTTTTCTCGCCTCTTCTTTGGATTTCACATAGGCAGCCATGATCGCATCAAAGTAGTAGGTCTTCTCATCCATGGACAGTTCTCCCCCGGCAAACAGCGCAGGCACCCCATCCAGGATGTCTCGGATTTCATCCCCTGCCGATGAACCATACCGCTCTCTGGCCTGTTCAATGTAGCCGTCCTGCTCGATATCCTCTAAAGGATTTTCGCATTCATCATCAACGAGGAATCGAACAGATACCTTCAATGCTTTAGCCAGCTTTAAGGCTGTGCCCTGCCTGGGGTGTACCTGCTGCCCCTGCTCATAGGCCTGGATGGTTCTCCGGGAAAGTCCTACCATTTTGCCCAGTTCATCCTGTGTGATGCCAAGCTCTGATCTGCCATCCTTCAGTTTCTCCGCAAATGTCTTCATGTTGAAATCCTTTCTGCCCTCTGGTGCCGGTACTCATACTTGCTCCCGCAGCTGCTCCCAACTCTGTAAAAGTACATCTGAAATCAGCCTCGGCTTCATACGAAAAAGCAGCACCATGGTGTCTTTATCGTCTAAACTGCCTCTGTACCCTTGCATTTATTTCCTGCTGCTAGTATGACAATTTCGTAAAAATACATATTCATTTCTTGAAAGAACAATTCTTGTGTGCTATAGTGATAGCATAAATGTGAGATCATACGTGTTACAATGCACAATTATATACTTTTTATAAGTATATGTCAATAGAAAATACGATTTCATTCGTTATTTGGTGAAATATTAGGAAGATATTGATGATTGATAGCCTCTGTGCTGACCCATTCTAAAGCAGGATGCTCAAACAACCATGCAATCATGGCTCTCAATGAAAAAAGGGAAATCAGAGGGAATTGCGCTGTTCCTATTTAGAATATCACAATTGCTGTCCAATAAAACGGACTTCAAAATAAATGGCCGGTTTGGATTTTGTCATGTACAGGCCATACGAGAAAAGTGCAGGGGAGAAAGGGGTGGGGCCCTGACTTTGAGCGATGTGGGGAGCAGGGCCTCGGTACAATCTGTACGGTAATCTTTTTATCACTGCACTCGCTGGGAGATCAAATCCGTGAGGGCATAGGGGAGAGATGCCTCAGGACGGATCTCCGGCGCAATCCAATCACGAATTCTGTCCTCTGGCAGCAGTAGCGGCATCCGGTTATGGATAAAAGCAAGTTCTTTGGTGGCTTCTCTGGTAAGAACGGTAAAGTACGGAAGGCCGTCCTCTATTGTGTATAATCCTGTCAGCCATGTTATGGCAGATCCAGGGGGCTGAATCTTGTATTTGTCGCCGGGCACTTCCCGGCCAGACCGGTTCCGCGTGTGCGTCCACTCATAATACCAGGAAGCAGGGATGATGCAGCGGTGTCTCTCCCACGCCTCGCGGAAGGTCGGTTTCTTTGATGCAGTCTCGACCCGCGCGTTGATAATCAGCGGGCCGCCTGGTATTTGTATTCCCCACTTCATGGGAAAGGCGGCAGGAGTTCTATTTCTGTCCGGTGCAATGACCGGCACAATATTTGTCGGCCGGATCTCGCCGGATGTCAGGACAGGGCTGCCGGTTCGGAGTAACTTATCAGAGAGAGGGGAGCGGCGCATTTGTTCCCCGATCTCCTGGAGCTCTTTGCTGTCGGAATCTATGTAAAAACGGGCACACAAAACATTTCACCTCCATTTTGTTCCATCTGGCGCGTCATGGCTCTGTGACGTCGGCACAACGGGCAGTCATCGGCAAGTGTCAAAGGCAGGGGGTTCCTGCTCAACAGGAATAGAGGAATCAGATATTCCTGGATGACGGCGGCTTTTTGAAACCAAAGAGCTGCTCTTCCGACGCTCCGGTTATTCTATTCGAATTTTATTGCTTGCAGCCCGGCGGGAATTTGCAAGAGGAGAGGAGTGTTTCCGCTGACCGCCTTTGTTATTTTGCTTACTGTTGTGTATCCCAGAGCCGGATGCAACCTTTGGCTGTGCATGCGGCGAACTTCGAAGAAATGGTGTGGATGCAAAGTGGGGCCGATTGCACCCCGTGGGGTTCGGGCAGCCGTTCCCTGCGCGCTTGTCATCCAGGCAGTCCATTCGCTGTATAGGTACCTTAAAGTATAGTAAAGGCTACACAAGCTGTCAACACTTTGCCATCGACAATTCTATACTGCTGGCTGCATGCAGGGCAGGTGTTTTTGAATAGGAAGAAATGGGGTGAAGGCTTGCGTTTATGTTCGAATTATTTTGACCCTCCGGCAATGACGAAAGCGCTGAAAAAGGGGGCGGAAGGCATAAAAGAAGGCGACACGGCTCGTGACTGTGTCCAGCGGTGGAAAGAGGTACTCGACCAGCGCCGTACT
>CAZGAM010000076.1:6978-10209 GCA_964523685.1 uncultured Oscillospiraceae bacterium
AAAGGCTCTGGGGAGTTTTGGAATCGGTGTTGAGGAACAGGGATAGTCTGCCAGATGGCACCAAATGCCAGCAAAGGCAAGAATTCTTGAAACCTGCTGCTAACAGGCGCCCGAGCGACTACCGATAGACGGTTAGCCCGCAAAGGTAAGCAGATAGCCGCTCGCTATGGTAGACTGGGGTTCCTATTTCTGCTTATTGTTCTTATCGTGACGACCCATGGTGTACCTAAGGCTTAAGCAGCCAACCACAATAGCTCTTCCAGCGTCAACATAGGCGCTGCCCTCCTTTCTATATAGATCAGAGAGGGGGGTCAGTTTGAAACAGAACTTTCCTTAACAAGATAAAGAGGGCCTAGCCGTCTACCATCTTGCGGCAGTCCGCAGGGCAAAGCTTCACAATGAAGAAAGTATGATTTTTCGGGCTTATTGAATGGAAAGCCCTTTTTTTCATGTCTGTTTTGAGGTAAGGATATGATAGAGCATGCCAGGAAACCCATACGAAAGCATTCGATACAAGGCGAATCATTCCTGCTGAGACAAAGATAGGGGCTTTGCTGCAGCATTTACCGAAAGTCTTTGCCATGCCTAACGGCACTAGGCAGCAAGCGGGAAAATGATTCGCGTGTACCCAGGGGTTGGGGGAGACATTGAATTACGAATGTTTGTTACATTTGATACAAGTTGTTAATCATTTGCAATGATATATAGCTGCATTTATGCTATAATCTTTTTGAATAATTGTGTATTCTAGTTGCTGGTTGGATCAGCAGCCGGATGCGACATAATTGGGGAAACCCCGATTTTTTTGATCAGTGAGCACTGCTTATCAAGCTATTACTCTGAAAATAACCCTGCCGCAGGTCTTCCCAAGTGGTGGAGAGCACCGGTCCATGGGTGTTTACTATGTAATAGCTTGATAAGCATTTCATAGGCCAGGCCCTCCGGAAAAGGGCAGGCAGCCATGCCGGGGTCGTTCCCCAAAAATCATTTTTCCGGATAAGGTTTGACAGGCTCTCTTTGTCTGCGGCTTTAGGACATCTCCAGGGTTCCGCATCATGCGGTTGACTGTAAAAGACACAAGACCGCGGCAGCACCCTGATCCGAAAAGAAGATGGCTGCAGAACTCGTTGACATGCGCTTGGCAGGCTGTCCAAACTTGGGAATGACGGATGACATGCATAGGTGATTGAGGCAAAGAAGAGGATCACCCTACGAGAGGGCTTATGCGCAGTTTTTGATGCGGGAAGAGAGAACAGAGTTTTTACGGGCTTCTTCCCTGTCAAAATCATGTATGCCTGCAGCGACATGATATAAAGCAGAACGCATTAGGTTCCCATTGTAAGCCGAGAGCGGATGGATTGGGCCTATTTTGAGAATAAAGCAGTTACGTGCTTTGTCGTACTGTATGGATAGACGCGGCGTACACAGGAATGGTCTTTGATTTGATAACGGATTACGGTAAAGAGTGAGCTATCGTGTAAAATAGAAACGCGCCTTTTCCTGTATTTGCTGGTTGTGGTAGCTTATATGAGGCTGATATTGGTATGATTGAGCGTGAAACAGGCAATAGCAAAGCAGAATCCAATGTCCAGGATCTTAACCAAAAGAAAGCGCAGGATGATAAAAAGCTCTATAGATTAGCTAAAAGAAGCCAAGATATTATTTTTTCCTTAATCGGAATGGTAGTGCTTTCTCCTTTGATGTTGATATGTGCCATCGTAATTGTAATAGATAGCCCTGGAGCTGGCCCCTTTTTCATGCAGGATAGAGTTGGCAGGAACGGCCGTATATTTCGATTGATTAAATTGAGGACAATGGTGCCCAACTCTGAATCTATGCTGGAGGATTTGCTTGAGCGTAATGAGATGGATGGTCCTGCATTCAAAATCAAAAATGATCCCCGCATTACACGAGTGGGCAGGTTTCTGAGAAGATCATCCATAGACGAACTGCCGCAGCTGATCAATATTCTGAAGGGAGATATGAGTATTGTAGGTCCCCGGCCGGCACTACCGAGAGAAGTCGAGCAATATACGGACTATCAAAAACAGCGTCTAAGTGTAACACCAGGGCTTACCTGCTATTGGCAGATTCAACCGGATAGAAACCGCACAAGCTTCGAGGAGTGGATAGAGCTGGATCTCAAGTACATCCGAGAGAGAAGCTTTGTGAACGATTGGAAAATTATTTTTAAGACGGTAGGTGTTGTTTTTAGATTAGCTGGGGAATGAGAAAGGGAAGTACCTGTCTGCGCCGAAGAAAAGTAGAGAGGCATATCTCATGTGCTTGGCAGCGTTCATCCAAAAAGGAAAAAGGAACGATCTGCCCAGTAGAAAGCCCCAGAAAAAATGTCCCAAAAAAGGAAGAAAGCGGCCTGCTAAGAGCAGGTAGCGCATGGCGGGCAATACTCTGCGCCTGGAAGATAAAGAATCGTGTTGCTTGAACGCCTATGCCATGACGGCATGGATATAGAGCCCCAGATAAATGTCGACATAATAATAAGAAGAATAAACGAACCGGAGAGTTGCCTATAAGCAGCACTCCGGTTTGGTGTTGTAGGACACAGCTTCTTGCTGCAGCCTCTGGTTTATGCTGAAATGCTGCTATGTGGCTCCTATTCCGCTTTATGTATGAACGCTTGTGGTTAAGACACAACCAGGTGGGGTGTAGAACCTTTGTGAAGAAAGGTGATCTGCTCGCCCATTGAATTTCCGATGAGTTTACATAAAATATTGCGGCTATAATCCTTCCGTCATCCGTTTTTTTTGACTTGTTCTATGACTAAGTCATCGACTAGCCTATGACTAAGTCATAACTTAAGGGGCTTCGATCACAATAGAAAGATGTATGCTGTTCTCTGGTAAATTCCAAAAAGAGGTGCTTTTAATACTGGAATGAAGCCTTGAAAGCAAGCTGTCAAGGTGCATATTGCTTTTCAGAGTATTCACGCAGTGCGGGCCGGATAATCAAAATCCGAATATTACGATTTTTGCGCTGTCAACATTATAATACGGCGTGTTCTATACAATGCGCCTCGTCATATATTACGAACCATCCAACCGATTTTTAGCCCCTTCTTTTTCAGTATGTCGGGTGATTACAACAACCTATATCTGCGTTGGAAATTACCTGGATTCAGAGGAGATCTTGGCACATTATATCTTCTGCTTGCAACCTGTTGAGTGCCATATTAATACCTTTCTAAAACGGCATTTTTTGCCAAATTATATG
>CAZGAM010000077.1:0-10193 GCA_964523685.1 uncultured Oscillospiraceae bacterium
CGATACCCCCGTCACCGACGACGGCGAGGTGTACCAGTGGCAGTTCACGCCCGAGGATACTGACAACTACAACACCGCGTCGGGCTCCGTCACAGTCAATTTGGCTCCGGACGAGCGCAAAATCTCCGCCGTTGTGTACAATCTCCCCAGCGCCCACGGCTATACCGATTATGCTGTATTCAACGTAAGTGCGAGCGCTTTGGTTCCAGGTGACAAAGTGGTGTTCTTTCAAGATGCCGACTGTACACAGGCCATAGGCGAGGCGGTTACGATCGCCGAGGGCGATACCGAGATCGTGGTGGAGTTTGACGACGACGCGCTGAAGACCACCAAGGGCAGTATATACGCCCGGATCACCTCCAGCAAAAAGCACACGCCTACCGCAATTGCGTATGACAATGAGATTGACCTGGAGCTGCCCGAGACGCTCACCGTCTACACGGGCGGTACAAAAGAACTCATCGCCAAAGCCATCGGGGAGAATTTCCAGAAAGCTTCTTTCATGGTTGAAGACGATCACAGCGTGGATCTGATAGACGTAACAGAAGAACAAACAGATGAGGACATCCTCACCCTGAAGGTTTCGGGCAAATCAGTCGGTGCCGCGGAAGTGATGGTTGAGATGACCTTCCCCCACCCGGACACAGCCCGCCACGGGGGTGAGACCATTGTCCTGCGCAAAATGACGATTGTCACCGTTTTGGAGGGCTGCGACCTCACCATAAACGGAAAAACGGACGCGAGCGTCCCGGACCCCGCCGCGCACGAGGTGCAGTATACCCTTACGCTATTTGAGAGCGGAACACAGGTTCCCGCCAAGGTCGATGGCACCTTTACCGCGACCAAATTTACCCCGAAGACCAATGCGATCCGCTCTGGGCTCCTGCCCATTGCGCAGGAGCCTTCCGGTACCACAACGGAGGAGATTACGCTGACCTTTACAAACGGCACTACGACCTTCACCTGCAAGGCAAACGAGAGCATTACGATCCACGGTCTGCCGACGAAAACGCGATTCCAGGTGCGGGTAGAACCGCTGGATGGCGAAGTGGTGTCCACAGATCAGGACAGCGTACTGGATGGGGAGCTTACCACCGAGGGCGGAAGCGTCACGAGCACCCTCAAAGAAGTGCAGGTTGAGTCTATCAACGTCATCCCCGCGGAATTAGAGTTGAGTATTCAAGAAATCTACATGCTGGAAGCGCAGATCACACCGGATAATGTCGCGGAGGCAAACAGCGCCCTTAAATGGTCCACCAGCGCCGACTCTGTTGTGGCAGTGTCGGCGGGAAGCGGACTGACAAATCAGATCAAAGCGGTCGGCGAGGGAACCGCTACCGTTACCGCCACCACAAAGAACGGGCTTTCTGACACATGCCTAGTGACGGTAAAGGCGAACGCACACCCGACGATCGAGAGTTTACAGGTCACACCGCACGAGATCACGCTGGTCGTCGGGGAGCAGAGCAGGCTCAAAACCATCCTGACCCCGTCGGTGGACGTTGCGATCTCGTGGGAGAGCGATAACCACCAAGTCGCGACTGTGGACCAAAACGGGAACGTGACCGCCGTTGCCGCGGGTACCGCCACGGTTACCGCTTGGACGGTGAATAATAAATACGATTCCTGTTTGGTTCACGTTGTGACCGCAACCGTGCCCACCACGACACCGACAACCGGCTCCAATGCCGAGACACCCGGTTCTGGTGCCGGGACACCCGGCTCCGCGACCGGCACTGCCCCTGCGACCGGTGATACCACGCCGCTTGCGGCAACGGGGCTCACGACGGCCCTCTCTGCCCTGGGGCTGGTCGCGCTGGTCCTCTGTTTGCGCCGCCGCCATCGCGAGGACTGATCCGGCATAAACACGCTCCGCCTTTTGCCATCTGCCCTGTGCTCCGGCGAAGCGATCTTCCGGTAACAAAAAGTAAGTATACCGCATGACCCCGGCCTTCCCGCTTGTGTCATGCGGTATTTTTGTGGCAGGCGTGAAGGGAGAAGGTGCTGCCGGCAGGCGGCTTTCGAACGCCCTAAGCAAATCATATGAGGAAGAGGGTCGCTTGACCCCATGCATGCAAGTAAGACAGAGAACCCACCTTTTGGAAAAGGCACAGCCAGGGTCTTCGAATTGGCCGAAGATCCTGGCTGCGTTTGCATACGATAGAAGGGTCCTATTAAGCTCTGATTTCCTGCCGCATAAAACTGACGTAAGCGATGGCAAAACCAGCTGCCGCCAGGGCAATCATGACCACCAGATGGGGCCAGATCAGCAGCAGACTCTGTCCAAAGGGGAGCGGCGCGTCAATGGCGCCGGCAACGGAGGATAGGCTGACAAGGCCGATAGAACGCACACTTGGGTTGAGAATGGTGGAGGCTGCCTCTGTAAAGAGGTAATAGGGGGATATCCGGTTCAGGGCCAGATTCAATTCGTAGTTGCCCCTCATATTGGCGTACCCTTCGATGCCGTCCAGAGGATAGAGAGCGTTGCTGATGCCGTTGGCAACAAGGTTCATAAACAGGCTCAGGAACAGCCAGATCGAGATGCTTGCCAGAGCGGCGGTAGCGGCATGTCTGCAGAGCACGGAGAAGATGATGGCAATCGCCAGCCATACAGACATGTACACAGCACAGAAAAGAATATAAACCACTATGCGGCAGACTTCTTCGCCCGAGGGAGGAATGCCGATCAGAAGCAGCCCGACACCGCTGACAAACAGCCCCAGGGTAATGGAAAGCAGAAGAATAACGGTAGCGCCTGCCAGGAATTTGGCGTTGATGATGCTGTCCCGGTAAATGGGCTGGGCAGCCAGTCGATTCAGCGTACCCTGGCTCCGCTCATTGTTGATTGCATCAAAGCCCAAAGTAATGCCGACCAGGGGGCCCAAAAAAGCCATAAAGGTGGCGAAGGAGTATAAGGAATTTCCGCTGGTGGTAAAAAGCTTCAGAAACAGGAATTCATTGCTGTCCGTGCTGCTTCCCCGCAGACTGGATACAGCTCCGGCAAGACTTGCCGCTGTGACGATCAGCAGCAAAGCACTGACCAGAAAGAAGCGGTTGCTGTTCAGATGGTCAGCAAACTCCTTCCTGTACAGGGCGTAAAAGCCGGTGCTCTTACTGGTCGTCTGTCGGCTGCTCTTTGTGGAAGAGGGAGCGGAGTTTTCCGGATTTATGACGGCCGCCTGCTCGTTCATCACTCTCACCTGCCTTTTCAAAATATCTGTGGTAAATTTCATCCAAATCGCCCCCGCGCTGATGGAGCTGCGTCAGCACGCATCCTGTCTCCATGACCAGCGCGGTGGCCTCCCGCCGGATATCCCGGCTGGACTCTATGCGCAGCAGGCCGGCTGCATCCTGCTCAATCCGCTTGACTCCATCCAGCTGGGACAGCTTTTCATAGAGCTGCCTGGACTCCGGCTCTGCCTGCAGATCCAGCGAGTAGTTGCCCTCATTTTCCAGCTGTTTTCCCAGTTCCTCTATCTGACCGCAGGCGATCAGCCGCCCGCTGACAAAGATGCCGACCCGGTCGCAGATCTGCTGCACCTGATAGAGCTGGTGGGAAGAGATCAAAATAGTTCGGCCGTCCTTGACAGACAGTTCCCGGATGAGGCTGATCAGTTCCCGCATGCCTTCCGGATCGATGCCCAGAGTGGGCTCGTCCATGATAATGACCTTGGGGTCCTTCATCAGCACATCGGCGATACCCAGACGCTGTTTCATACCGCGGGAATACGTACCGGCCTTGCGGTCCGCAGCATAGGTCATGCCCACCCGGTCCAGAAGTTCTTCCGCACGGCTGCGGCACAGAGCATCCTCCAGGCCATTGAGCTGCCCGGTAAAAAGCAGATTCTGCCGCCCGGTCATATCCGGATAGAATCCTACGCTGTCGGGCAGATACCCTACGATGCGTTTGACCTTCAAGGCTTCGCGGGTGCAGTCAAAGCCGTCAATGACCGCGCTGCCCGCGGTGGGCTCGGTCAGCCCTAGAAGCATCAGTGTTGTGGTGGTCTTTCCTGCACCGTTCGGTCCCAGCAGACCGAACACCTCGCCCTGCCGGATGGTCAGATTCAGACCGTCCACCGCTGTTACATCCCCATAGTGCTTGGTGAGCCCTTTTGCCTCTATGATGAAAGGCTCAGCCATGTTCAGCGCCTCCCGAATTTCTTAAAGATGAACCAAAGGGCGATCACAATGACCACGAGGAGAACGATGCCGACAAGGCCCCAGACTGTTTCCGTCTTGACGCTGACGCGGAATTCCGCATCATCCGAGGTCTCGCTGTTCGATGCCGTGAGAACCACGACATAGTCTCCGCTCATAGCCTCGTCTGAGGGGGTCACATAGGCGGTAACCTCTTTGGTTGCACCGGCTTCCAGCACAGGCACAGAGGATTCGGAGAATTCTACGGTCCAGCCGGTGGCGGCGGTAGAGGTGAGATTCACGTTTTGCAGATCTACATTGCCGGTGTTGGTGATACTCAGCGTGACAGCACTTTGCTTATTGGCGTTGGCGTCAAAACTTAAAAGACCGCTTGGCGTGGTGAGGTCCAGAGAATAACTGCCGGATATGGTGATGGTCAGATCGCTGGTCAGCGCTTCCGAAGCGGATATAGCCGAAATGGGTATAGTATACTCGCCGGCTTCTACGTTGTTGGGCGGGGTGATTTCAATGCTCATCCCCTGGCTGGCGCGGGCCGGAACAGTCAGAGAAGCGACCTGGGTGGTCTCTCCGGAGGGTTTGAAAACCACTCCCCAGCCGGAGGGGGCGTTGGAGGAAAGACTGTAGGACTGCTCGCTGGGCGTATTGTTCTGGATGGTGGAGCTGAAGGTGAACGTGGTTCCGGAGGCGCCTTCCTGCTCAGGATATTCTGTGGTAAGGCTGCTGCTGCCAAGATCCTCTTCGCTCACATCCAGTGTCAGCGTCAAATCCGAGGTTAGGCCGCTGCCGGAGGCCTCCAGGTCAATGGTATATGTCCCTTCGGCTGTCTCCACCGGGATGGTGACCTGGAAGGAAGCCAGCGCTTCATACTCACCGGTACGGACAAAAACGTGGCTGATTTCGCTGGAGCCGCCCTGGAAATAACCGTCCCACCCGTCCGGTATGGATTGGACAGACAGACCCAGATTCGCCCCTGAGCCGCTGTTGTTGGAAAAATCCAGATCAAAACTTACGCTGTCTCCTGCTTTGGCGGTGACACCGGGATAAGCGGTGCTCATCTCCAGATCCGGTCCGGTTTTCTCCTCGTCTGCCGCAAAAGCAGGAGCAGAAAGACTGCCTAGCAGGGTAAGTGTAAATACCAGAAGCAGGAACCATCCTATGGACCTGCTTTTGTGAGTTGTTGTGCGTTCCATCTTATATGTATCTCCTTTTTAAATTGCTCTCTTGCAAGCGACCTTATTGTATAACCCGAAACTGAAACGACGCTGAAAAATTTGTGAATGAAATGTAAAAGTCTTTTCCCGGCGGAGGGGCGGCGTTTTTCTCCTTGCGTTCCGGTCTCTTGGGTTCAGACGGTGCGGATTGTGCCTGCGGCGAAGTAGAGGTATGGCAAAACCATTATCTTGTGGGAAGCTCTACATAAAATGTGTTGGTCCCATCGCTGCTCTCTGCCCACATTTTTCCCCGGTGCTCCCGCACAATGGTCTGGGCAATGGATAAACCCAGTCCGTAGCTGTGGTTGGAGGTGCGGGCCTTATCCACGCGGTAGAAGCGCTCAAAGATTCTTTTCAGATCTTCCGCGGAGATGGGTTCTCCCTGGCTCGATACGGAAAGAAGGCATCCCAGCCGCTGCTTTTTCAGCACGACCCGCACCGTGCCTGCCGGGGAGGAGTATTTCACCGCGTTGTCCAGGAGAATCTCCACAACCTGCTGAAGCCGGGGGGCAATGCCGTGGAGCGTAATGCCGGGCTCTATCTCATACTCCAGCTGCAGCTCCCGTTCAAAAAATACCGGCTCAAAGGGGAGAGCGGCGTTTGTAACCAGCTCGCTCATATCCAGTTTTTCCATCTGGCTCTTTTCTGAACCATTGTCCACCCTCGCCAGGTCCAGGAGACTTTCCACCAGTTCCCGCATCCGGCTTGCCATGGTCATAATGCTGTGGGTGTATTGCTGCTTTTCCTCCTGACTGATGTCCTGCTCCTGGAGAAGTTCTGTGCTGGTCAGAATCACGGTAAGAGGGGTTTTCAGCTCGTGGGAGGCGTCTGCCACAAACTGGCGCTGCTGTACCCAGGCCTTTTCCACGGGCTTTACCGCCCAGCGCGCCAGGAATATGCTCACCACCAGAAAAACGAGGAAGCTGGCAAGACCGATCAGCAGGCAGGTGCGCAGCAGATTGGCGAGTGTGTGCTGCTCACTGGATATATCCGAGAAGACAATGCGCTGTACCTGGTCCGTTTCCACTTTGCAGAAACGGAGGTTGTACTGGTCAATCACGCCTACCTGTTCTTTCGAGGCCAGCGCCGTGCTGACGACCTCCACCAAGAAATCCTCATCGGTCAGATCATAGTATCCGCTGTCGAAGGACACAAGAGTCCCGTTCCAGCCGATCTGTACCAGAAAATAGGGCAGACGCACCTCTTCCGGTGTCTGATTGGGTATACCGAGCTGAAAGGGGAAAGAACCGATAGACTCCATCATGTCCACACTTTCGCTGATCAGATTCTGTCGGGTGAACTGGAAAACAAACCCAAAGATGACGATCAGGATGAAGGTGACGATGGTCATGGTGATGCAGACAAATTTCAATCGGAGCTTTTTCAGCATCCCTGATCTACCTCCAGGTGATATCCAAGCCTGCGGATGGATTCGATGCGGATATTGGAGCCGATGCTCTGCAGTTTTTTCCTCAGAAAGCCAATATAGACTTCCACGTGGTTTTCTGTGGCGTTGGAATCAAAGCCCCAAACCCGTACCAGAATGGCCTCTTTGGAGAGATTGTTGTCACGGGACTGGAGAAGAGCGCGCATGACATCAAACTCTTTGGCGGAAAGGCGCACCGACTTGGTGCCGCAGATCAGCATGCAGGAGGCCAGATCCAGAGAGGTGTTCCCATAAGACATCTCGTCCACCTGGTTCCCCTGCCGGCGCAGCAGCGCGTTGATGCAGGCCAGCAGTTCCCGGGTGTCAAAAGGTTTGGTGAGATAATAGTCTGCGCCGGAGTTCAAACCGTGAATACGGTCGTCCACAGCTGATTTGGCTGTCAGCATGAGGATGGGCGTGGCGCAGTGCTTTTCCCGCACCCGCTGCGCCAGCGTATACCCGTCCAGCCCGGGCATCATGACATCCAGGATGAGCAGATCGTATATTCCGGTGAGAGCATACTCCTCTCCGGTCCTGCCGTCATATACTGCTTCTACCGTGAAGCCTTTGCGCTCCAGCAGGGACCGCAGGGAATCCGCCAGCATCTGTTCATCCTCTACAATGAGAATTTTCATGCCATGCCTCCTTTCTCTCCCAGTATAATACAATGCAAACCTGAAATGAAACTGAAAATTGAACAATTCTCCAAAAATCAGAGGTGTTTTTCAAAGGAAGGGCCAAAAATACCGCACCAGATCCGGACAAAGCGGCAAACCGCCGGGACAGAGCAGGGGAATTTACAAACTGTTCACGCCTTTTTCAGCGTCATTTCAGCGACAGGGGTTATGATGAGGATACCCGAAGACAGGGAGAAAGGTGATGACGATGCGGCTTCTGGTTGTGGAAGAGGAAAGGGAAACAGCAGAAGTCCTTCAGGCTGTCCTGGAACACGGCGGTTATCTTGTGGATGAGGCAGGCAGCGGCGAGGAAGCCCTGGAGAGGGTCCGGAACGGGGAATATGACATCATCATCCTGGACCTCCGGCAGGCAGAGGAGAGAACTTTGCTGCAGCATATTCGGACAGAGGGGACGCAGGCCCCGGTTCTGCTGCTTGCTTCAGACAGCGCTCTACCCGGCGCGGATCGGAACGGCGAAGCGGAGTATCTGCCAAAACCCTTTGACAGGGAAGAACTTCTTGCCAGAGTCCGGTCGCTGCTGCCGCTTGGCGGGAGCCGGGCATCGGACGTGCTGGAAGTGGGAAATGTGGAGCTGAACTGTTCCACCTATGAGATGTCAGCGGAAGGCAGAAGAGTGCGGCTGAGCAACCGGGAGTTTCAGCTGATGGAATGCTTTATGCGCAACCCGGAAAGAGTTTTCTCCTCCCGGGAGCTGATGAAGAAAATCGGGGAGAGCGAAGACAGTTCAGAGATCCATGTGGTATGGACCAATTTAACCTGCCTGCGCAAGAAACTGGCAGAACTGCATTCCAATGCAGAGATCTGTTCTCCCGGCGGCGCGGGTTATTGTCTGAAACAAAAACAAACAGCGTGAAATACAGCAGAAAGGAAGTTTAGGGAAATGAGCAAAAATATAGTCCAAAAGGTTTTTGCAGCGGTATTGTGCCTGTTCCTTCTGAGTACTGCCTGTCTTGGAAGGGGGCAGCAGGCCAGCGCAGAGGAAAGCCGCACAGAGATGAGCGCGGCTGATATATATGAGCAGAACGTGAATTCTACTGTGGGTATCACTACGACGGTGACCACCACCAACATATGGGGCTATCAGACAACGACCCCCGTTGCAGGATCCGGCTTTCTGATCACGGAGGACGGGTATGTGCTGACGAACTACCATGTAATAGAAGGAGCGGAAGATGTTACGGTTACCCTGTATGACGGCACAACCTATGACGGAGAGATAACAGGCTATGATGAGAGCAATGATATTGCCGTGCTGAAGGTGGATGCCGAGGGCTTGGACCCGGTGACGATTGGAGATTCCAATTCTCTGAGAGTAGGAGATGGGGTTTTAGCGATCGGAAATCCCCTGGGGGAGCTGACGTTTTCTCTGACCGGGGGCATGATTAGTGCCCTGGACAGGGAAATTACCGTGTCCAGCGGCATGACAATGGATCTAATCCAGACGGACTGTGCCATCAACTCCGGCAACTCTGGGGGAGCCCTGTTTAATATGTATGGCGAGGTAATTGGCATTACGAACGCGAAATATTCCAGCGGCAGCAGTTCGGAGGCCTCTGTTGACAACATTGGCTTTGCCATTCCCATCAGCAGAGTATACAGCATCGTAGAAAGCATTATGCATGACGGCGTGATTGCGAAACCCTACATCGGCGTTACGGTATCAGATGTGGGTTCGGAAGCCCTGGCCTATGGTCTGCCCAGAGGGGCGTCTGTGCACAGTGTAACAGAGGGAAGTCCTGCGGAAGAATCCGGTTTGCAGGAAAATGATATTATTACTGCCTATGACGGCAGGGAAATCACAGGCAGAAGAGATCTTTCCAATGTAATTGCCGCTTCTCAGGTGGACAGTGAGCATACACTGACGGTTTATCGGCAAGGAGAGACCATGGAATTGACTGTAAAAATCGGTCAGACAGAGGAGCCTGCTCTGCCGGAAGAGGAACCGGAAGTGAAAACGGAAGATGGGTCGGTCGAGTGGGGCCCTTGGTATCCGAGAAACTGAGGGCCGAAAAGGGGCTTGGCGGTTTGCTGTATTGTTCTGGCAAAATCCGGAAGGAGGCTGGCCAACTAATGGTCAGCCTCCTACCCGATCCAGAGTGATCGTATATTGATTTCTCCCGTGTATTTGCTAATATATTGAGCCCTCGTTCAAGTATTGGCTTTCCAGCGCTCAAATCAAAATACTGACGGTATTTCCGCAATTTTTAACCGGTACAGACAATATCATAGTGCTGAGCGGCTGAAAACTGCTTCTCTTTTCGCTGCTCCAATCCTTTTTCATCCATGCCAGGCAGCTTTAAAAAATTTCGGTATCTTTTCTCGGATTCTCGCTGGCAGGCATAAGGCAGCCTAATATAGCGGCACGAGCGAAGATGAGTGGTTTTCTTCCCACCATTTGCCTAAGCCGGTTAAAGTCTGGCTTTGAATGACTTTCGGTTCCTTATAGCTTTCCCTGCTCATCTTAGAAACCGGAAACTGTGCCTCAATAAAGGAAAAGTTTATCCCATTATTGACACTCCCGCTTAAATATTTCATAAATATAGGCGGAACCTTCTAAATACAGTCCCGTTTCTATGTCATTTAATTTCGTAAACGTATCAGAAAGATAAAATTGCTCCATCGCCTGATCCATGGAAATTCCTTTGTCCTCCATCAGGTATCCAATCACTTCCTGTATCGTATATTCAATCATTTCCTGTT
>CAZGAM010000078.1:0-10175 GCA_964523685.1 uncultured Oscillospiraceae bacterium
GGTCGCAGAGGAACGCCGTCAGGCGCAAGTCGTTCCTACGACTGGGCAGTTACAAGCCCTTTCCCTTTAGGGGCGGGTAGTTGATGAATAATGCAGGCTGAGCAGAACAGAAGATAAATGGGATGGAGCCGTTCTCGGATCGGATAACAGGGGAATCATCTGAATGCACCTGATCCTGGGTTGCTATGGGTTCCTAAGGCACAGCGCAGAACCTGGCTAAAGCTTTCTCTATGGGAAGGACGGAATACCGGGAACGGTGAGATCGGAAATTGCATGCATGACTTCATGGCTCCAGCGCTGAAGACAGAAAAATGTAAAACAGGGAAAATCCAAAAAGCATGCGCAGGCCGCGGATGATAGGATAGCAGAAGGTGAAACGGAGGACTCCCCAGGAAAGGGGGAATACAGGGCCATGCAGAGGGGAAAAAGAGGGGCTTCCGGACCTTTCGCGTGTAGAAGGCGCTTTTGTGACAATTTGCCCGCCGAATAACCGGGAAGAACAGGCTTGGGGGTTCACCATGGATATTTGTCAGCTGTCCCAGAATATTCTGAGAGAAGCGGAAAAAATCATTGTAGGAAAAACAGAGCAGATACGTCTGGTGATTATGGCCATTTTGGCTGGGGGCCATGTGCTGCTGGATGACTTGCCCGGCGTGGGTAAGACAACGCTGGTCAAAACGATCGCGCTCACCCTGGGCTGCACGTTCCGTCGGATCCAGTTTGTGCCGGATCTGCTGCCAAGCGATATACTCGGAATGCGAATTTTTAACCAGAAGCTGGGAGATTTCGAGCTGCGAAAAGGACCGATTATGACGAACCTTCTTCTGGCAGACGAAATTAACCGGGCTATCCCCCGAACGCAGTCTGCTCTGCTGGAAGCCATGGAGGAACGGCAGGTATCGCTGGATGGGGAGCGTTTTGCGCTTCCGGAACCCTTTCTGGTGCTGGCGACGCAGAATCCCGTCGAATCCGAGAGTACCTTTCAACTGCCAGCGGCACAGATGGATCGCTTCCTGATCCGTCTGCGTATGGGATATCCGAGCGAAAGTGAAGAGCGGAAGATGCTTCGTATTTTGGGAGATGAAATTCCTTTTCAAAATGTGCGGGCAGTGACCAGTGCGGAGGAGATCATTCAGGCGCAAAAGCAGATCGCCTCTCTATACGTATCGGATGAGGTCGCGGATTATATCATCTCGCTGGCTGCCGCTACCCGTACCCATTCCCAGCTGGTGATGGGTGCCAGTCCCCGGGCAACAAGAGCTCTGTACCGGGCGGTAAAAGTGTGGGCCGCGATGAATGGAAGGGATTTCGCCACGCCGGATGATGTGAAGGCGCTGGCTCACCCGGTATTGGCCCATCGGCTGCTGTTGGATAGTTCCTCCCGCTTCTCCGGAGGAAGTGCTGATGCCGTTCTGGATGAGATTCTCTCCCAGGTCCCGGTTTCTCCCTCTCCTTCCGCCATAGCCAGTCTATATGAAAAATGAACTTTCCTCGACCCGCTCCAGCACGCTGGTCTCTCTGCCGGCCCTTTGCCTGTTCGCAATAGGCGGCGCGCTGGCTGCTTTTTATGGCCAGCGGCTTCTGGCTGCGGTGTTGCTCTGGCTTGCCTTGCTGGCAGGTGTTTCCAGATGGTGGGCTTTCCTTACGGCGAAAAAACTCTCTGTGGCGGTATCCAGTTCTTCCACGGGGCTGTTCCCCGGGGAGGAGACCATCCTAAACGTGCAAATCCACAACGAAAAGCTTCTGCCGGTGGTATGGATGGAGCTGTTTTTTCCCCTTTCCAAACGCCTATGCATTGTGCCGGAGGATACGCGTGAGCCGGAGGAGTGGGAACAGAGAGATCTGATGGAAGAAAGTGCTTCTCCTCTTCTGGTAGGAGAGAAACGGGTTCCTTTTCTTCTTTGGTATGAGTCCCGGTCTCTCTCCCTGCGGTGGACAGCACGGCGCAGGGGCATCTACTCCCTGGAGGGGTGGCGCCTGTACACCGGAGATGGCCTGGGACTGACGCAGATTCAGTGTCCCATCGCAGGGACGCAGGGGCGCCGGCTTGTGGTGTACCCGGCAAAGGTGGATGTCTCGACGGAGATTTTTCTCCGAAATCTCTGGAATGCCCAGACTGGCAGCCGGGGCGTTATGGAGGATGTGACGGTGATCCGCTCTACCCGGGACTATCTGCCCTCGGATCCGGTCAAGCACATCAATTGGCGCCTGGCGGCCCGCGGCTTGCCTCTGAGCGTCAATGTGTATGAGGATATTCTCCCTCGGGGAGCGCATTTTCTCTTCGATGGGGAGAGCTTCGGAGGTCCTGGTCAGCACTGGGAGGAAATGGAGGAGGCGCTGAGCATTCTGGCCTCCCTGCTGCTGCGCCTGGCGGATGTCCGGATCGGGTGCGGATTGAGTCTGTGTGGCGGCGCATCAGGGCCTGCGGTGAATTTTTTCGCTCCGGCGGATACCGGTTCGCTCTTGTGCGCGCTGGCAGGGTATGAACCGATGGAGAACAAATGGGATGAGGAGCGCCGAGCCATTCTGCCTCAGAAGAGCGTTTTTCTGGAGCCGCCCATTCTGGAAAATGCCGGCCAGGCTGGCCGGTTCTACTATATCGCCTACGATACCCAGTCTCTGAGCGGACAGACGCTGCTGACCAGGCTCGGACAGGGCAGTACCACCATATGCACGTTCCAGCAGTGTGAGCCGTTCAGCGTCTTCGAGACATTGTGCCTTCAGAAGGTCAGAGAGGGCAGCCATGGATAGCCGATGGACGTTTTCCGCCCTGGCAAAACAATTTGCCATTGCCTGCGCGCTTTGTACGGGTTATTTCCTCTTCTTTCCGGACCAGGAGGCGTGGGAGGGCATATTTCCTCTGGTTCTGCTGCCCTACGCCCTGGCCGTTTGCACCATGAACCGGCTGTATCTGCGGAAAAGCCGCACCCTGCGCAGTTTGTTGCTTGTGAATGGAGCTGCCCTCCTGTTTTTGGAGGCACTGATATGGTGCTGGGACAGAAGAGGCGGCTGGGCGGAGGCAATATTCCAGGTTCTTTTTTCCCTTGTGATCACCTATTATGGGATCCAGCTGGCTCGGTCGGAACCCAGTTTGCGGTCGATGATCGGGACGGTAGATATGAGCTTTCTCGTCCTTTTGGCCTGCGTGGGGCTGGTGACTGCCATCGGCAGGGACCCGGTCTGGTGCCTGCCCTCCGCGGCCGGCTGCGCGGCGGCGGTTCTTGGCCTGGCGGCCAGGCGGACCAGCCGGCGCCTGCGGGGAAGAGAGTGGCTGGTGATGGGGCTGGCCTTTGCGGGTCTGCTGGGAGCGGCGTGGCTGCTTCTGTCTTGGGCCGCTGTTCCTGCCGGACAGGGACTGGTGGCCCTTTGGAACGGGGCGGTTTCGCTGATTAAAAAAATCGCCCGTCTGCTGTGGAGGGGGCTGCTGTGGCTCGCGTCTCTGTTTCCCCAGCCGGGGGCCGGCAGCATGCCCGAGCCGGAGGCAGGGCTGCCGCCGCCCCTGGAGGAGCCGGCAGAGGAGAGCAGCCCGGTTCTCTTTGTCATTCTGGCTGTCCTTCTGGCGGCAGCGGCTCTGATTGGTCTTGTTGTCCTTCTGCGGCGGCTGGGAAAGATCCGCCTTGGCGGAGAAAAAACCGTTGGGAGAGCCGAGAGTCGAGGCGGGCGGAGACGGATCAGCCTTTGGGCGGCCCTGAAGAGGTTTTGGACATCCTGGCTCCAAAAATGGCATGGACGGCTTTGGCTGCGGAAACACTGGAAAACGCCGGAAGGACTATACTGTTTTCTGATACGGCGCTGCCGGATGAAACCGTGGCGGAAGAAGCTGTCGGAGACACCCAGAGAGTTCCTCCGGCGTCTGCAGGGGACATTCCAGGACGATGAGGAGCTCGGCAGGGCATTGGAGGAACTGATCCCAGCGGTAGAGACGGCTCTGTATAGTTCGCGGGGCATCCAGCAAAAGGAGGGACAGGCGCACCTCATTCGGCGGCATGTGGGAAAAGCTGCCAGACGTCTCAGGAGACATCTGGCAGCAGAAAAGAGCAGAAACTTTCTCGGCCGCGGCAGAGCGAAGCGCGCCTGACCCGGGAGCCATGTCCGGAAACGGGAAGATCAGGTTCTCGCCGAGGCTTTTTCCAGCGCGGACAATACCTTCTTCTGGGCGGGAAGGCGTTCCCGGGGCAGATAGCTTTTGACATATTCTGTCTGCAGGGAAGCGGCGTCTTCCGGTTCCAAAAGAGGAATCAGGGGAAGGACAAGCGCATGCGCGGCTTGCAGTTCCCAGTAGACAGTCAGCGGCTTCGGATGCTTGAGAGAAACCTGAAAAATATACGACAGCACCTGCCTGGCTGTGGCGGAGGACGGGCTGGCGGCACGCATATCCGCAAGCAGTTTCTCCGCATCCTCAAAAAACTGCTGATGGCAGGGATCATTTTTCGGTCCGGGAATCAGACCCAGAAAGCCGGCTCCTGGTTTCCTGTCCCGTTCTAACTGCTCCGCTTTGGAAATATAGTTTTCCCAGAGCTGCTGCACTTGCTCCAACCAGTCAATGTCCATAAATACTCCCTCTTGAATACATAAAGCTACAATACTATAGAAACCTGCACAAGTACTCTTTCCAGCGGAAACTGGAATCATTTGACAAAAACCGAATCGTGCTGCAGAACCGGCAGCATCCGCAAAACGCATATTCTGATGATGATATGGTATAAGGAGCGTTGGCTTTCCCATGGAAACTTTACAGGCTGTCATAGACAAGATCATTTTTCATAACGAAGAGAACGGATTTACCGTGATCCGATGCAGGCGGGACGAAGAGGATGATGATGGTCAGCTCTTTTCCGCGGTGGGGGTGACGGCGAACATCCGTACGGGGGCTACAGTCAGCCTCACAGGGGAATGGAAGGTGAATGCCCGGTTTGGAAAACAGTTTTCCTTTGACAGTTATGAGGAAGTGCTGCCGGTTACGACGGAGGGAATTGAAAAGTACCTCAGCTCCAAGCTGGTCGAAGGCATTGGTACGAAATTTGCCAAGCGCATAGTCAAGCAGTTTGGCGAAAAGACGCTGGAGGTGATTGAAAATACACCGGAGGAACTTGCCAAGGTCCCAGGCTTAGGGAAAGGACGTATTCAGAAAATTACAAGTTCCTGGGAAAAGCATAATGGGATCCGGAAGGTTATGCTTTTTCTCCAGAGCCACCATATAAGCACGAGCCAGGCTACAAAAATCTACAACACATATGGCCATAACAGCATCCGCGCGGTAACGGAAAATCCCTATCAGCTGGCCGATAGCATTTGGGGGATCGGATTTAAAACGGCAGATCAGATCGCGGAAAATCTTGGCTTTGATAAAGAGAAGTATGTCCGCCTTCGAAGCGGACTGCTCTATACCCTCAACCGTATGGCGGAAGAAGGTCATTGTTATGCCCCCAGGGCGGTCCTTCTGCAGAAAGGGCAGGAACTGCTGTCGGTAGAACAGCCTCTTTTAGAGGCAACCCTCAACCAGATGATTCAGGAGGAGGATGTAGTCGAAGACAAGAGCGAGGCGGGGCAGGACGGCATCTATCTGTCCGAGTATTATGAAGCAGAGGTGAGTGTAGCCCGCCGGCTGAAGGAGATTCTTCAGGCAGGGGGACTGGTCGTGCCGACGGAAGGGCTTGCACAGCAGCTGACGACGGGAGAGGACGTGCCCTATGATCCCGTCCAGATTCAGGCAATTCTGCAGGCCGTGCAGAGCAAAATTTTGATTTTGACCGGAGGGCCGGGAACGGGGAAAACCACGACCACGCAGGGAATTATTAAGGCCTTTCAGAAGAGCAGGGCCAAGGTTCTGCTGGCAGCGCCTACCGGGAGGGCAGCCAAAAGACTGTCGGAGGCAACGAAGCTGGAAGCGAAAACGATTCACCGCCTGTTGGAATATAAGCCGATAGAAGGCTATCTTCATAACGAGGCATCCCCGCTCTTGGGAGACGTTCTGATTGTGGATGAGTGCTCCATGATCGACATTCTTTTGATGGATAATCTTCTGAAAGCGGTTCCCGATATAATGACGCTGATCCTGGTGGGAGATGTTGACCAGCTTCCTTCTGTAGGGGCGGGCAATGTGCTTCGGGATCTGATTGCCAGCGGCGCATTTCCCGTTGTGAGGCTGACGAAGATCTTTCGTCAGGCGCAGACAAGCCGGATTATTATGAACGCGCATAGAATTAATGAAGGGCAGGTGCCGGACCTCAGCAACGGGAAAAACAGTGATTTCTTCTTCGAGGAGAAAACGACGCCGGAAGAGGCAGTAGAAAGCATCGTGGAACTTGTCAAAAACAGACTGCCCGGATACTACCATGTACAGCCGTCGGAGATCCAGGTGCTAACGCCTATGCAGCGCGGAGAGGCGGGGGTGATTAATCTCAATCAGGTTCTGCAGCAGGCGCTGAACCCGGGGGGAAGCTATATTCAGCACGGGGCAGTTCAATTTCGGCTGAATGATAAGGTCATGCAGATCCGGAACAATTACGACAAAGATGTTTTTAACGGCGATATCGGGCAGATTGTGAAGGTGGAGGAAGAGACGAAGGAACTGGTAGTGCTCTTTGACAGACAGTCGGTTCCTTATGAAGTCGAAGAGCTGGATGAACTTGTCCTGGCCTATGCGACTACCATCCACAAGGCACAGGGATCTGAATATCCAATTGTCGTGATGCCGGTTTTAATGAGTCATTATGTGATGCTGCAGCGAAATTTGCTCTATACGGGAGTTACCCGGGCCAAAAAATGTATGGTGATGGTAGGGGACAGGAAAGCTGTCCATGCGGCGGTACAAAATACCAGTGTTGTCAGGCGGTATACGATGCTGGCAAGTAGAATTCAGGAAGAAGAGCGGAGAAAACAATAACTTCCGGGGGAAACAGAACTACAGGCCCAGATAGTCCTTTTGCTGCTGGGTAAGCGCATCGATGGAAATACCCATGGAAGAAAGTTTTTTCCAGGCAACTTCCAGGTCGAGGGAGTGGGGAACGGACAGTATGCCTGGCTGCAATTTGCCGCGGTTCTCTGCCAGGTAGCGGGCACTGAGCGCCTGCAGGGCAAAGCTCATATCCATGATTTCCGCCGGATGGCCGTCTCCAGAGGCGAGATTCACCAGGCGTCCTTCCGCAAGGACAAACAGGGACCTGCCATTGGGCAGCTCATACCCTGTAATATTGCGTTTTGCCTCCCAGCTGCGCACGGCTGTCTTCTCCAGAGCGGACATATCCACTTCTACATTGAAATGGCCGGCGTTGGCGAGGATGGCTCCCTCTTTCATCCGGAGGAAATGCTGGCTCGTAATTACCTGACAGCAGCCGGTGACGGTGACAAAAATGTCTCCGATCTCAGCCGCCTTATCCATGGGCATAACCGTGAATCCATCCATCACGGCTTCCAGCGCCCGTATGGGATCTACTTCTGTGACAGTGACGCGGGCTCCTAGTCCTTTGGCACGAAGGGAAACGCCTTTTCCGCACCATCCATAGCCGGACACCACCACATCCTTGCCGGCAATGATGAGGTTCGTTGTACGCATAATACCATCCCAGACGGACTGACCGGTCCCATAGCGATTATCAAAAAGATGTTTGCAGTCGGCGTCATTTACCAGAATGGCGGGAAAAGGGAGCTGGCCCGCTTTATCCAATTGGTGAAGGCGAAGAACGCCGGTGGTGGTTTCCTCGCACAGCCCTATGACACCGCCCATATACTGAGGGAAACGGCTCCGCAGGGCAGCCATCAGATCTCCGCCATCGTCTATGATAATGTGCGGGCCACAGGACAGCGTGCGATCGTGCAGCTGCGTATATTCTTCTTCTGTGCAGCCCCAAAAAGCATTTACGTCCATACCGCCTGCTGCCAGGGCGGCAGCAACATCGTCCTGTGTGGAGAGGGGATTGGAGCCGGTAACATGCATTTCCGCTCCCCCTTTGGCCAAAATCCGGCAGAGATAGGCTGTCTTCGCCTCCAGGTGAACAGAAAGAGCAATTTTGATGCCGGCAAACGGCTTTGTGCGGGCAAATTCTTCCCCTATGGCATGACATAGGGGCATATTTCTTTCTACCCAGGCAATTTTCTTTTCTCCGGAAGGAGAAAGACTTATGTCTCGAATCATACTCATTTGGCTTTTTCCGTTGCCTCCATGTTGTTTTTTCGATCAGCAGAAGAAGGGGCCCGCGTTTTCCAGGAGCCGCTGAAAGCAAAGAGTCAGGCAGGGTAGTCTAGGGAAGGACGAGAATACAGGAGCGTCTTGTGCTGTACCGCCTCGCCGGAATGCGGGGCATGGCACAACTCACCGGGCAGCCGGATATCCCCTTTTTCGCAGCGTTCGGTTATTTCCAATTTGTTCCCAAATGGATCTCCCATTCTGCAGTTCGTACTATCCGCAAACAGGGGATTCTTCAGGGCCCGGCGAAACGGTTCGCCTTCCGGTTTCCATACCTTGCCGTTCGGAGCATCCCTTACTGCTATCCGGCTGGGTTGTTCGGCGCTCCTGTATTTGCCGTATTCTTTCATTCCAGGTGAAACTGAGGTGTTTTTCCCTTATTCTTCTGACTTTTTCTTTCCCCAGAATTTCCACCAAGGGCGTTTTTTGGTTTCTGTATCAGAAGGAATCAGTGCCTCTTTGGGTTCAGGAATTGCGGCTTTCAGCGCATCCGTTTTATTGGTTTTTTCCCAGGAAACATCCAGGTCTTCCCGACCCATATGTCCATAGGCCGCCAAACTGCGGTAGATGGGCTGGTGCAGATCCAAGTCGCGAATAATGGCGGCTGGCCGCAGGTCAAAAACCTGCAGAACTGCCTTCTGCAGGGTCTCATCAGACTCTTTCCCAGTGCCAAAAGTGGTTACATTCACACTCACGGGATTGGCGACACCGATCGCATAGGCAATTTGAACCTGACAGCGGCGGGCAAGACCTGCCGCCACAATGTTTTTTGCTACCCAGCGGGCAGCATAGGCAGCAGAGCGGTCTACCTTGGTAGGGTCCTTTCCGGAGAAGGAGCCACCGCCATGAGGAGCGCTGCCGCCATAGGTATCTACTATAATTTTGCGGCCGGTAAGGCCGGAATCACCGAGAGGCCCTCCCACAACAAAACGGCCTGTGGGGTTAATAAAGTATTTGATTTCTCCCTGGATAAGGTGGGCGGGGAGAACAGGTTTGATAACCTCCCGGATGATGTCTTCCCGCAGCTGAGCCTGTTCTACATCCGGTGCATGCTGGGCAGACACCACTACTGTGTCGATGCGTACAGGACGATTTTCCTCATCATATTCCACGGTGACTTGCGTTTTTCCATCGGGGCGGAGGTAGGGAAGCGTGCCGTTTTTGCGTACTTCCGCCAGACGGCGGGCCATCTTATGGGCCAGACTAAGAGGCAGCGGCATGAGTTCCGGTGTTTCATCGCAGGCGTAGCCAAATACCATACCCTGGTCCCCTGCGCCATTTTCCAGTTCTTCGGCTTCACCGCCTGCTTTTTGCTCTAAACTGGAGTTTACGCCCATGGAAATATCCGGCGACTGTTCCTTAATGCTGGTAAGGATGGCGCAAGTGTCACAGTCCATGCCGTATTTGGCACGGTCGTAGCCAATGTCGCGAAGAACATCCCGGGCAATTTTCGGAATATCCACATAACAGCTGGTAGTAATTTCCCCCATAACCAATACCATACCGGTAGTTACGGCACATTCGCAGGCAACATGGCCTTGGGAGTCCTCTTTCAAAATAGCATCCAGAATGGCATCAGATATCTGATCGCATATTTTATCTGGGTGCCCTTCTGTGACAGATTCGGACGTAAACAGATAATGTCCCATGAAAATCTCCTTTTCACATAAAAAGTCCGCCGGAGGTCCGGCGGACAGAAGAATCACAAGGATCCTTATCTTCCGATTTGCACCGCCGGATTTGGCACCTTTTGCTAATGCACAGGTTGCCGGGCTTCTCAGGGCCGTTCCCTCCACCACTCTTGATAAGGCATATTTATTTTTTCGCAGGATGGGATGCACATCAGGCAGCAAACCCATTCGCTTAAGATTTTATCATGATTTTTTCCAATGTCAAGAAAAATTTCGAGCTGTATGTGACTTCACACACAAAAGTGATACAAATGCAAAGTGCGAATTCTAGGCCGCTTGCCCAAATGTGAAGTGTATCT
>CAZGAM010000079.1:0-9956 GCA_964523685.1 uncultured Oscillospiraceae bacterium
CTCCAAAGAGAATCTCCAGATGCTCCTACAGTTGGGTGTTGATTCCTTATCTCCCCATTAAAAAGTGGACACTTGCTGCACCATGCTGGCGCCTACTAAGAATCGAGTTTTGTGTAGATCATTTAGGCAAATTGCCTTTTTAGGAGATGGTCACTGAATACTTACGATGGGAAATGGAAGAATCCATGCATTATGCTAAGCTTCTCCATTTCGATCAAACTCGTGTCAAGTTGATTCAGTCCGTTATTGGCAATGCGTTCACCACTTTTTTCGGGTGTCGTGAACTATCGGATGATACAGGAATTCCGCGGGGCTTCCTATTTGTAAAGAAGCAAAAGAACACTTGTCCATGCGCAGATCACACTTACCCAGGAAGAGGAGTCAGGGGCACGGAAACGGTTATCTGAGGGAGAGCTTGCTACTTTAAGAGCGCATGGTCTGGTCCATGAAACCGAAGCAGTTCCCATACCAATCAGCCACCTATAGCCTGTCCGGTACGATCTGGTATGGATGGCACGGGAGTCCAACGAAGCATGGACTTTTGCGGAAAGGCCGGCGCCAAGCCAGTCGCCTACCTGATGAATCCTGCAGTGCATAGCAGAAGGAACGGTCTCAGCGGTTTTCGCCGAGTCACGGCTGGGAAGAAGACCCATGGCGTGCAGCTGGGGTGTCTCGGCGGCGAGAGGGATGGTGTCCTGGCAGATCTGTGCCAAAACAGACGATGAATTTTGCCGGCTCGCATGCGAGCCGGCTCCAATGAGTTTGCGGTCTGAGGCAGCTCCTGCCGAGAGGGCTGCCCCTTGGCAGTGTCAACATACTCCGTAGGTCGGAGCCATGCGTATCAAAAAATCCCAGAAGAAGCCTGAAAAGGGATCAAAGCGAAATAAGCTCATATTCTCTGGAGCCAATGCCCAGATCCGCCGCCGCCTCTATGGTATGAATGCCGTTTCTTGACTCTACACGCTCAAGAAAATGGTCACGGCCGGGATCTTTCGATGCATACACCAAATCCAGACATGCCTGATCGATCGCCACAGGATCCAGACTGGCCAAAGCTCCTATATCCCCCATGCAGGGATCTTCCGCCACGTCACAGCAGTCACAGTCAACAGACAGATTCTTCATAATATTTAAGTAGGCAATTTTTCCTTCAAACAGATGCACTACGCTGGAAGCCGCATCGGCCATCGACTCCAGAAAGCTGTCATGATCACTGGTCCAAAAGGCGTCTATATCACCGACGCCATGGATATACTGTTTGCCGTAAGAAGAGGCAAAGCCGATGGAAAGCTGCTTCAAAGCGCCGCCGTACCCGCCCATGGGATGGCCTTT
This sequence comes from uncultured Oscillospiraceae bacterium, assembly GCA_964523685.1. Taxonomy (GTDB): domain Bacteria; phylum Bacillota; class Clostridia; order Oscillospirales; family Oscillospiraceae; genus CAJOIG01. Next base: position 1,333 of record CAZGAM010000079.1, read on the forward strand.
AAAATGGCTCAGCACCAGAATGGAATCGTAGTTCATTAGTTCTTTGCCGACATAATTTTTCCGGATCTTCTTGCCGTTGGGGATTTCAAGCACTTTATCCGGCCCCTCTGCATCCAAAAGGTCTACCGTGAAATGCTGAATCCAGCCATGTTTTTCCAGGGTTTTCCTGTGCTTCTCCGTTGTATTTCTGCTTCCTTCATAGGCCGTGTTGCACTCTACAACGGTACCGCCTACATGCTGGATAATTGGCTTGCAGAACTCGGGGCGAAGAAAATTCTGATTTCCCACTTCTCCGGAATGAAGCTTTACGGCAACATTTCCTGAAAGGGTCACCCTCAGTTTGTCATAAATACGAATGACGCTTTCCGGCGTTAAATCCGGTGTGAAATATACAATTGATTTAGACATATTGTACTCCCATACATAAAATTAGTCCGGTATTCTGCCTTTTCAGCGTGATAAGCCCGGAAGACCCACGACCAGGCCTCTGGCTGGAAAGGGGAAAGTGTTCCGTCCGCTCTAGAAGTCCGCTTGTTCCACGTTATACGGTAATGAGTTGGGGATGTTCCAGCAGATACTGCATATCCTGGAAGAGGTTCCCCACCGCCAGGCCGTCCACCACCTGATGGTCAAAGGTCAAATACATCTGCATGAGTTCTCTGGGTGCCAGAGAGCCGTCTGCTGTGTACCGTGGCTTTCTTGTCGTTCGGCCGAAACCAAATATAAGTACCTCCGGCGTATTCAGGATAGGCGTAGACATATCAATAGGGAACATTCCCACGTTGGATACGGTGACGGTTCCACAGCCCTGTTCTCCCGCCTGCAGTTTTTTCTCTCTGGCTCTCCGGCTCAAATCCTTGGCGGCAAGGCTCAGCTGGGTCAGCGAGAGCGTGTCAGCGTTCTTGATGACGGGGACCATGAGACCGTGATCGGTAGCTACGGCAAGAGACAGCTGCACGTGCGAGTGGGAAGTAAATGCTTCCCCATCGAAAGTGCCGTTGAGCTGGGGATACTTCCGCATGACCTTGCACACGGCAGCGCAGAGAAGGTCGTTGACGGTGATCCGGCATCCCAGGTACTCGGCCCCGTCCAGGAGCTGCTGCCGAAGGAGGAGAAGCTCCGTTACATCTGTTTCACACATCGCTGTGCACTGGGCGGTCTGATGCAGAGAGTTGTACATATTTCTGGCAATGGTTCTGCGCATACCGGTCCAGGGAAGGACCGTCACCTCGTCTTCTGCGTCAGATTTCCGGACCGCTGCAGCCTCTGAGGCTGCTTTTTTCTTTTCCAGGTAGGCAGTCACATCTTTGGCTGCGATTCTTCTTCCATCTGGACCGCTGGCAGGGGTTACATCCGCCAGATCGATTCCCGCCTGCCGGGCCATTTTCCGGGCAAGTCCGGTAGCGCGGAAGTGGCGTCCGCCTTTTCTGCCCTGTATTTCAGCCGGTGCGGGGGCAGAAAGAGGTGCGGCTTCATCGGGGGAGCCTGCCGCTTCGCCGGAAAGTTCCGCCAGCAGGGCATCGTACTCCTCTTTTGTGTCGGTGACCAACGCAATCGGTTTTCCTACCGGCACCGTATCCCCGGCGGCTGCCAGAATATGCAGATATCCTCCGCGCACAATCTCATATTCTATGGTGTTTTTCTCATTTTCATATTCCATAATGGCCTGGTTTTTCTGCACCAGTTCCCCTTCTTTGACCAACCACCGGCTGATGGTGCCTTCAATCATGGTCAAACCGGCTTTGGGCATGACAATCTCAGTACGCATGAATGGCGATCTCCTTTCCCATTCAGAACATGGTGCGGATACTCTGGCAAATTCGCTCTACAGAGGGGACAGTGTATTTCTCCATGGGAATGTTGTAGGGCATAGGCACGTCCAGTGCGGCGATCCGTACGACAGGGCCATCCAGCTCGTCATACTGCTCCTCCTGGAAGCGGGCAGCGAGTTCTGCGCCGACACCGGCGGTCTTATTTCCCTCTTCGACAATGGCTGCGCGGTGGGTCCTGGCCAGGGAGGCATAGATGGTGTCCGTATCCAGCGGCGCAAGCGTCCGCGGGTCAATGACCTCGATCTCCAGACCCTCCTTCGAGAGGATTTCCGCCGCCTCCAGAGCACGGGGGACCATAAGCCCGACGGCAACCACCGTCACATCCCTGCCGGGGCGCTTGATATCCGCCTTGCCAATGGGAATCGTGTAGTCGCTGTTGTACAGGGTTTCATCGATTTCCTGTTTGACCTGGTACAGCTGCTTGGGCTCGAAGAAAAGAACCGGATTGTCGGAACGAATAGCGGATTTTAAAAGGCCCTTGGCATCGTAGGCGCAGGAGGGAGTAATAATGGTCAGCCCGGGGGCGTGCATGAATAAACTCTCGGTTACATTGGAATGTTCCGCACCGGCTCCGTTGGCGCAGCCTTCTGCACAGCGGATGACCAGAGGCAGCTTGTATTCAGGACCATGCATATAGCGCCACTTGGATACTACATGGAAAATCTCCGTAAAGGCCACCATGGTAAAATCCGCATACATTAGCTCCACACAGGGGCGCAGTCCGGTCATGGCAGCGCCGGCGGCAGAAGATACAATAGCCGTCTCCGCGATCGGCGTGTTGCGGACCCGTTTGGGACCAAATTCCTCCAGCATGCCTCTGGTTATGCCGAAAATATTGCCAAATTGCGCTACATCTTCTCCATATATGAGAACCTTCTCATCCCGGCGCATCTCCTCTTTGAGGGCATCGCCAATGGCCCTGGCATAGGTTACCTGCATGTTCTGTTCCTCCTTTCCCTCAGGCGTACAGCCCGTCATAGATTTCCTCTGCCGAGATGGAGGGAGCCGCTTCCGCGTGGGCAATGGCGGTCTCCATCTGGGCATCAAAATCTTTGCGCATCTGGTCCAGCTCTTTTTCGCTGACCAGGCCTTCTGACAGGAGCATGCTCTCCAGATTCTTTACGCAGTCGTGATTTTCTACCCAGTCTTTTGTGATTTCCGGATCTCTGTACGCACAGGGATCTCCTTCAAAATGGCCGCGCCAGCGGTAGTCTTTGCATTCCAGTACGGCAGGCCCGTTCCCGGCACGTATGGAATCGGTCATTTTCTTGGCGGCTCGATAGACATCCAGCACATCTGTTCCGTCAGCCACTTCCGAGGACATGGCGTAGGCAGAAGCCCGATCCGCCAGCGCATTGGGCACCGGAATGGTGGTGGAAGCCGGAGTGGAAATAGCATATCCGTTGTTTTCACAGATGAACAGCACAGGCAGTTTCCACACGGCCGCCAGATTCATGGCCTCGTAGACAGGTCCCCGGCTGGAGGTGCCGTCTCCCATGAACATATAGACGAGGTTGGGTCGCTCCTCCATGTCTATGGTGAGGGCCGCTCCCACGGCAACGCCGGTGTCGCAGCCCAGCGTACCCGACATGCCCAGCACCCCGGTGCGCAACTCGCCGATGTGCAGGCTGCCGCCCCGGCCGCCGGAGTTTCCGGTCTTTTTCGCCAGAAGTTCACCGAAAATCATATCCAGACTGGTACCCAGCATCCAGGGCATGGTAATCGGCCGGTGGGTCAGCTTGAAGTAATCCCCCGGCTGCCGGGTAGAGAGGACGCCAACATAAGAGGCCTCCTGTCCCACTCCGCTGTGCACATGGCCGGGGATGCGTCCCTGGGCATACAGATCGGTCAGCTTCTCTTCAAGCAGGCGTGTCTCCAGAAGATTTTTATGAATTGTCCTTAGAAAATCGTCGCTGTATTGCATAGTCTGTTCTCCTTAAAGGTGTGTTCAGGGACAGAATAGAAGGATAGAAGATTTTTCTGGGATCTATGGATATTTTCCCCTCTGTCGCCGGGGGAAAGTTCAGGGAAAGAGGGTCCGAAGGTTCTCTTCGGACCCTCTGAAAAATGGTTACCGGTTCGGCGTGTGAATAGCCCGTTTTTCCGCGTGCAGAGCAGCCTCCCGGATGGTCTCGGTGACGGTGGGGTGAGAGTGGATGGTGGCGATGATCTCATCCAGGGTCATCTCCTCGCCAATGGCCAGAGCCCCTTCCGCAATCAGGTCAGTGGCTCTCGGGCCAATGATGTGCATGCCCAGGATCTCGCCGTATTCCTTTCCGGCGATGATCTTCACCAGCCCCTCGCCGCCGTTTAGAATCAGGGCCTTGCCGTTAGCACTCATGGGGAACTTTCCCACTTTGTATGCCAGGCCTTTGGCCTTGCACTGCTCCTCCGTGAGACCTACCGAAGCCGCCTCCGGCTCAATATACACGCAGGTGGGGTTGGTGCTCTCATCATAGACCGCATCATGCCCCATGATATTTTCGGCAGCTACCTCGCCCATAGCGGAGGCGGTGTGGGCAAGCTGGGCCTTTCCGAATACGCAGTCGCCGATCGCATACACGCCCGGCTGGTTTGTCTGCATCCGGTCATTGACCAGAATGCGTCCCCGGTCATTGTCAATCTTGCCGGCTGCCAGATCCAGGCTCTCCGTATTGGCTCTGCGGCCGATGGCTACCAGAACCTTCTCCGCTTCAAAGCAGACGGTCTCGCCGGCTTTGTTTTTGCATACCACTCTGGCCCCCGCAGGGGAGGGCTCTACCGACTGCACCGGGCACTCCAGATGGAACTCCATGCCCATCTTTTTCATATGCTGCACACCAATTTTGGTCAAATCGCCGTCCAGCATGGGCAGCATATGGTCCAGCGCCTCTACGACGGTGATTTTGGTTCCGAAAGCGGCATAGGCACAGGCCAGTTCCAGACCGATGACGCCGCCTCCGATGACCACCATACTCTTAGGCAGTTTTTCCAGACTCAGGGCGCCTGTGGAATCAAGGCAGCAGGGGTTGTCCTTCAGCCCGGGAATCGGCGGTACCGCGTTGACGGAGCCGGTGGCCAGAATGATGGCGTCCGCCGACATGGCCTCGGTGGAGCCGTCGGCCTTCTTCACAGAGAGTTTGCCTGGGGCAGTGAAGTGTGCTTCCCCGTCTACGGTTTTCACTTTGTTCATTTTCAGCAGGGACTTTACACCCCCGGTGAGCTTCTGCGAGATGTCGTTTTTATGCTTGATTACCTGGGGGAAATTCAGCGCCACGCTGCTGACTTCTACGCCAATCTCCCGACCCTGATTTTTGATATCCTCCAGCAGCTCCGCGCTGTGGAGAAGGCACTTGGTGGGGATGCAGCCGATATTCAGGCAGGTCCCTCCCACATGCTCCTTCTCCACCAGCGTGACTTTCGCCCCCAGCTGAGCGGCCCGGATGGCTGCCACATACCCGCCGGGTCCGGCACCTACCACCAGCACGGTGGTGGCACCGGCCGACTGGACCGCAGCCGCCGGCTTGGCCGCAGCGGCCGGGGCAGACTTGGCTGCCGGAGCCTGGTCTACTGCCTCACCCTTCTGGCCTATGTAGGCCAGAAGGCCCTTTACAGGGATGTCTTCCCCTTCCTTCGCCACAATCTTGAGCAGAACACCGTCCTGCTCGCTGTTGATTTCATTGGTCAGCTTGTCTGTGGTAATTTCTACAATCGGCTCACCGGCTTTCACCGGATCCCCTTCCTTTTTCAGCCATTTGGATACCGTGCCCTCTTCCATGGTCAGTCCCAGCTGCGGCATGAGTACTTGCAATGCCATTGACAGTTCCTCCCGTTACAGGACAATGCGCAGAGGGCTTTGGAGCAGATCGCGCAGGTCCATCTCAAATTTGGCTACCACGGCACCGTCCAGCAGACGGTGGTCCAGCGTCACGCAAAGGCGCATCACCTTCCGTACGGTGACCTTGCCCTCTGCGTCCAGGGCCAGCTCATCTTCTGCCGCGCATACGCCGAGAATCGCCGCATCCGGCTGGTTGATAATGGGGGTGAAGCTCTCAATGCCGAACATGCCCAGATTGGTTACCGTGAAGCAGGAGCCCTTGTATTCGTCCGGCAGCAGCTTATTGTTTTTCGCCCGCTCGGCCAGATCTTTGGCTGTATCGGAAAGCGCATCCAGTCCCAGTTTGTCCGCGTCCCGGATCACCGGAACAATCAGCCCGGTGTCCAGCGCTACCGCCATGCCCAGATTTACATGGGCACGCTGGATAATCTGGTCCCCGTCGAAAGCTACCAGCATCTCCGGATGGGCATGCAGGCACTTGGCCGTCGCTTTCAGAATGAGATCATTGACGGAATATTTCCGGCCGGTGGTCTCCAAAAGCATTTTCCGGAAAGCCATCAGCTCCGTGACATCTACCTTGATTGTCTGGGTTACAGGCGGAATCTCCGTATGGGAGGAGAGCATCCGCTCCGCAACCACCTTGCGCATGCCGGTGAGCTTCACCACCTGGTCCCCGTCCATCAGCTCAAGACCGGCAGAGACCCTGGCGGGTGCCGGCGCGGCGGCTTTCCCCGCCTCCGGTGCCGGGGCGGGGGCGGCCTTCGAAGTCTCCGCGGCGGCCAGAATATCCTTCAGGACAATGCGTCCGGAGGGGCCGGATCCGGTCAGAGCGGTATAATCTACCCCCATTTTTGCCGCGGTCTTCCTGGCCAGCGGGCTGATGCGGATGCGCCTGCCCTCCACGGCGGCGGGCGCGGGTATGGCCGCCTTCTCCGCCTCCGGGGCGGGGACGGATTCCGGGGTAGCCGGTGCCGGGGCGGGTGCCGCCTCGCCTACCGATTCGCCGGGCTGGCCGATATAGGCCAGCAGACCCTTTACGGGGACATCTTCCCCCTCCTGCGCTACAATTTTTAACAGCACCCCGTCATAGTCGCTGTTGACCTCGTTGGTCAGCTTGTCAGTGGTAATTTCCACGATCGGCTCACCGGCTTTGACGGCGTCGCCCTCGTGCTTCAGCCATGTGGTGACGGTGCCTTCCTCCATGGTTAAACCCAATTGGGGCATCGTGATCTCAAATGCCATCTGTACCCTCCTTACTTGTTCAGGACGTGCTTCACGGCCTGGGCAATGGTGTCAGGGTGGGGGAAGTTCAGATCTTCCAGAACCGGGCTGAAGGGGGAGACGATGTTCAATCCGCACAGACGCTCCACCGGCGCATCCAGCTCATCAAACAGCTCTTCCGAAATCTGGGCGGAAATCTCGCCTGCGTAGCTGCCCCGCTTGACTTCTTCGGACACAATCAGCACATTGTGGGTCTTGCTCACAGAGGCGGTAATCGCCTCCCAATCCAGAGGAACCAGTGAGCGCAGGTCCAGCACTTCTACCTCAATGCCCTCCTTTGCCAGGGTTTCCGCCGCCTCCAGGGCAAAGCTGACCTGGCGGCTCCAGGTGATCAGGGTGAGGTCTTTGCCCTCCCGGCGGATCTTGGCCTGACCTAAGGGAATCAAATACTCCTCTTCGGGAATTTCTTCCTTCTTGGCATAGAGAAGCTTGTTCTCCAGGCTGACAACCGGGTCATCATCCCGAATGGCGGTCTTGATCAGTCCCTTGGCATCCTCCGCGCAGCTGGGGGCAATGACTTTCAGGCCGGGCTGGTGGCAGAACAGAGCTTCCAGGGACTGAGAGTGGTGTCCGGCATTGCGGCGCCCGGCACCCATGGGGCAGCGCAGAACCAGGGGCACGCTGGCCTGACCGCCGGTCATGTAGCGGGTTTTCGCCGCCTGGTTGAAGATGGGATCGCCTGCCACGAAGATGAAGTCGTTGTACATCAGCTCCACCACGGGACGCAGCCCGCGCATGGCGGCACCCACGGCCATGCCGCAGAAGCCCTCTTCCGAGATCGGCGTGTCGATGACGCGATTGGGGCCGAACTCCTCCAAAAAGCCGGTGGTCACGCCGAATACATTGCCCATCACAGCCATGTCTTCTCCCATAATGAAGACATTTTCATCCCGCACCATCTCCTCGTGCAGACCTTCCCGGAGGGCCTTGCTGAAGGTTATTTTCTTCATCTCGCCACACACCTTTCATTATCCATCGCATACACATCCGTAGTCACTTCTGACAGATCCGGATAGGGGGAATCCACCGCATACTGTACGGCCGCGTCCATTTCCGCTTTGGCTTCCTCTTTGATGGCCTGCATCTCTTCTTCCGTTACATCCATCTTTACCAGCTTCTTCGCCAGCTTCTCAATGGGATCGTTCGCCAGGGCCTTTTCCATGTACTCCGCAGGGCGGTACTTGGCCGGATCGCCGCAGTAGTGGCCCTGATAGCGGTACACTTTCGCCTCAACCACAAAAGGACCCTTCCCGGACCGGGCATGGTCCATGGCCTTGAGCATGGTCTCATATACTTCCAGCACGTCGGTGCCGTCCACAACTGCATAGTCCACCCCGTAGGCCGAGGCACGGGTGGCCAGATCGGGGGTGTTGGTGACCCGGTGGATCTCCGTGGACACACCGTAGCAGTTGTTCTCAATGAACCACACCAGCGGCAGCTTCCAGGTGGCGGCCATGTTCAGGTTCTCGTGGAAGGTGCCCTCGTTGGTGGAGCCGTCGCCGAAGCAGCCCACGGTGACGGAGTTGTCACCCTTAATCTTGGAGGCCAGCGCGGAACCGGCGGAGATGCCCTGCCCGGCGCCCACGATGCCGTTGGCTCCCAGGTGGTTGGCCTTGGACATATCGGTGATGTGCATGGAACCGCCCTTGCCCTGGCAGTAGCCGGTCTTCTTGCCGAACAGCTCCGCCATGGCG
>CAZGAM010000080.1:0-9794 GCA_964523685.1 uncultured Oscillospiraceae bacterium
AACTTTCCAAAAAGACCTGCTCTAGAGCCTTATTTGGCATTTTTCACCGTGTTTTGGGGGCTTCTCAGGCCTAGACAGGGTGTGAATAGTAACTCTTCACCCTTTCTGTATTGGAAAAAGAACATTTTTGGTCGGTCTGGTCCTGCAGCATGGGGAAGTGTCATCAGCGACTATCCGACGCTATATCGAGTCGCAGGACTGAGAAAGGCCGCTCTCCTCCCAACCCTTAAAGGGAGGCTGGTTCCCGAGCCGAAAGAACTTATGAAACAAATAGTTCACGCCGGTTTCTTTATCCGTCAAGATTTGCGTCACATCTTCACTGCTTTTGGTGGATACACTATCTCGAATCCATCCTCCTGTCCATGCATCCTTTTCCTCCGTCAAAATAGGGGATTTTTTCGCAACGTCACAAACTTCCGCCTCGAAGGCTGTAAGTTTTCGATTCCTCCAAACAGCACAAATCTGCCGCAGCACTGGATTTTCCGGAGCTTCTCATTCCCAAACTTAACTTATAAAAGGCCACACAATGCCGTAAAATAATGCATTTCCCCTGCTAAAAAGGTTTCATAGTGGGGAACAAAATCACATCCCGAATGGAATCCACCCCCGCGAGCAGCATCACGGCTCGGTCGATTCCCATACCCAGACCGCCTGTAGGGGGCATACCATACTCCAGCGCTTCACAGAAATCTGTATCCATATCATTGGCCTCCTCATCGCCCTTCTCCTTTCGGGCGGCCTGCTCTTCGAAACGTAGACGCTGGTCCAGGGGATCATTCAGTTCCGAGAATGCGTTGCCCATTTCGCAGGCATTAATAAAAGCCTCAAAACGCTCTGTCAGACGGCTGTCTGCCGGACTTCTCTTTGCCAGAGGAGATACTTCTACAGGATACATGGTAATAAAGGTGGGCTGAATGAGGGTTTCCTCTACCTTCTGATCAAAGGTCTCATACAGCGCCGTGCCCCAGGTGGGATCCTTTCCATCCAGATCTACCCCCGCCGACTGGGCTGCCTTCACTGCCTCCTCATCGCCCTCCATAGCGCTGAAATCCAGTCCAGTCACTTCTCTCACTGCCTCAGCCATGGTAAGGCGCCGCCAGCCGGGGCTCATATCAATGGTATTCCCGCCCCACTCCAGCTGATACGTACCTCTCAGTTCCAGGGCCGCTGAAGAGAGAATTCCCTCCACATAATCCATCATCGTCTCAAAGTTGGCGTAGCTTTCATACATTTCCAACGTCGTAAATTCCGGGTTATGCTTCGTGTCCATTCCCTCATTGCGGAAAATGCGGCCGATTTCATACACTCTCTCCATGCCGCCCACGATCAGCCGCTTCAGATTCAGTTCTGTCGCGATGCGCATATACATATCCAGGTCCAGGGTGTTGTGGTGCGTAATAAACGGCCGCGCTGCGGCCCCACCCTGGACAGTGCCCAGCACGGGCGTCTCCACTTCCAGGTATCCCCGCTCATCCAGATAACGCCGGACAAGACGGATAAACTGGGACCGCAGTTCAAAAACCCGACGCGACTCCGGATTGATAATCAGATCCACATACCGTCTGCGGTAGCGCTGGTCCGGATCGGTCAAGCCATGGAACTTCTCCGGCAGGGGGCGCAAACTCTTGGCCAAAAGGACAGTCTGCTGTACCCGCACCGTCACTGCGCCGGTACGTGTTTTGAAAACCTCTCCGGAAGCACCGATGATGTCGCCCACATCCCATGTTTTTATCTCTGCCAGCCGCTCTGCCCCCAGCTCATTGATGCTCACATACAGCTGCAGACGGCCCCGGTCATCCTGGATGTCCAAAAAGCCGGCCTTTCCCTGGACCCTCTTGGCCATTACGCGGCCTGAGACCTGAACTGTTTTTCCCTCCAGGTCCTCATACTGTTCTGTGATCTGGCTGGAAAAATGGCTGCGCGTATACCGGGTGATCTGGTACGGGTCATGCTGCGCATCCTGAAGCTGAAACAATTTCTCCCGGCGCACCCGCATTTCATCGGACAAATTATCCGGCTCTTTCCGATACCCCGGCGCATACTGGAACATAAAGTAATGCCTCCCTGCTTAATAGGTAACTTTTAAGATTTCATACTGGAGATCCCCCGCAGGCGCCTCCACGATCACTGTCTCGCCTGCCTTGTGGCCAATCAGGCCTTTTCCGAAGGGCGAGTCATCAGAGATGCAGCCATTCATGGGATTCGCTTCCTGGCTTCCCACAATCTTATACTCCTGCTTCTCCCCCAGTTCCACATCTCTCACCGTGACCAGACTTCCAATGCCGATCGAACCGCCGTGGGTGCTGTGCTCAATAATTTCTGCGTTTTCCAGAAGGTTCTTATACTCTGCGATCTTGGAATAGAGTTTTCCCTGCTCCTCCTTGGCCTCATCGTATTCACTGTTTTCTGACAGATCTCCGTAGCTCCGGGCTTCTTTGATTTTTTCCGAGACGCTCTTCACCCCTACTGTCTGCATGCGCTCCAGTTCCCGGGTCATCTCCTGATACCGTTCCCGGCTCATTTTGTACTTGCCTTCAGCCATATTCTTTTCCTCTCTCTTATAAATTATCCGTTTCTCCCTGCATCCAACGCCGCCAGCGCCGCCTGGACCTGCGGATCATCCTCCGGTTCCAGCCAGCCTGTGGCGTAATCCTGGGCCTGGCTTTCGCTGAGGGCCACTTCTACATCCGGCACAATGCCTCCCTGTTCGTACAGATCGACACCTTCCGGGGTGAGATAGCTGTAGGTGGACAGATGTACCGCGCTGTCATCCCACAACGTATAGGTCACCTGACTGCGGCTTTTCCCGGTTGTCTCTTCGCCAACAATGGTCGCCCAGCCGTACTCCTGCAGGGCGGCGGCAAAAAACTCCGCTGCGCTGTAGCTGTCGGCATTCACCAGCACGGCTATGGGCATCTCCAGACATTCCGCATCAGACGACTCTACAAGGGACTGTCCCTGTTTGTTCGTCTGCGCAAAGAGCTCTCCCTCCGGCAGCAGCCTGTCCAGAACCGTAATCAACTCACTGAGCAGTCCTCCAGGATTGTCCCGGAGATCAAAAATAAACTGTTCGGCCCCCTGGCCGATCATCTCCTCGATAGCCTGCAGCACCTCGTCGCCAGAGCCGGTATGGAAATTTTTGATGACCACGTAGCCTGTGTGGCCTGGCAACATCTGCTCCTGCACCGGATCGGAATAGACCATCTCGCAGGAGACACGCACCTGTCTGCGAACGCCGTCTTTTCCCTGCACCGTCAGAACTACCTGATCTCCGAAATCCTTCTGAATGACTGCTTTCAGATCGTCACTGCTCATCGCCCCACAGGACTGCCCGTCTGCTGCGGTAATCACCTCTCCCGCTTCCAGACCTGCGTTCATGGCCGGCCCGTCCTTTTCCAGGGATACAATGAGAAAGCCTTCATCCTGTTTGGTGATCGTCACGCCAATGCCCTGGTACTGGTTGGCAGAATAGTCCTGATACTCGGTATAACTTTCCGAATCCATATAGTAACTCCACTGGTCCCCCAGGCTGGTGACAGCCGCCGACAGGGCCGCGTCTGTAACTGCATCGAAATCAGACGATCCTACGTACTTTTTATCGATCAGCTTCAGGACAGAAGCGAACTTGGCTGCATGGACAAAATTGGAAAAGCCGCCGAAAACCGCCAGCAGGAGCAAAGCCATGACCAGCGCGCCTGCTATCCCGCAAAGAGCGTACTTCAAACCTTTCATGCTGCTTCTGAAAATCTCCAAAAAGCCGGGCGGTCTCAGCCGCCCGGCCTCGTGTCTATCAATAATAACTGAATCCCAGAGGATCCATAGAGGCTCCACTGGCGCTGGCCCGTACCTCAAAGTGCAGGTGAGGGCCGGTGGAATTTCCGGTAGAGCCCACATATCCGATCACCTGTCCCTGCGCCACCGTTGTGCCGTAGGACACTGCAATGGAGGACATATGGCCATATAATGTAGTGTACCCATTTCCGTGGTTGATCATCACGCAGTTCCCGTAGCCGCCGTTGCTGCCGGCTTGGATCACAGACCCGCTGGCGGCGGCATAAATCGCACTGCCATAACTGGCGCCGATATCACATCCCGCATGGAGCGTATATTTTCCCGTCACCGGATTCACACGCATGCCGTAACGGGAAGTGATGTACCGGGTATAGCTGGGCCACATCATCCAGGTGCCGCTGCTGCCGGCCGGAGCTGTCGTTCCCCCGCCGCCGGCTGCATTGCCGGCTGCATTGCCACCTGCCGCCTGGGCTGCTGCCTGGGCCGCCGCCTGCTGCTCCGCCAGCCTTCGAAGACGTTCCGCCTCTTCCGCTACTCTGGCTTCCTGCAGTTCCTTTTCCTTCTGCACAATGAGAGCCTGGACCTCGGCTTCCGTCTCCGCCTCCTGTTCCAGCGTCTCATTGTACTCGTCAATGTTGTTCTCCATCTGGGCTATCAGCTGACAGGCGGCGGCGATGTCCGTCTCCAGCTGGGTGCGCAGATGCTCCTGCTCCTGACGCCTGACCTCGTTCTCCGCAAACATGGTCTCGGCCTGTGCCTCCAGAGCTTCCCTGTTTTCCCGCGCCTCTATGTACTCCTGCTGCAGGTTTTCGTCATAGGTCATTACCTCATTGACTAAATCGAGGCGGGTGAGAAGGTCCGAAAAATCGTTTGCCTCAAACAGGACCTCCATATAGCTGACGTCCGACGTCTCTTCCATGGCCCTGACCCGGGTCAGCCAGCGCTCGCGCTGATAGGCCTCCTCTTCCCGGGCTTTCTCCAAGTCTTCCTGGGTATTGGCAATCAGCCCGTCAATAATCGCGATCTGCTCGTCAATCACATCCAGTTCTTCCTGTGCCAGCTGGTTTTTCTGGTCCAGGATCAGTTTCTTGTCCAGTGTGTTCCCCTTTTGATAGTCCAGACTGTCAATCTCGTCCTGCAGATCCTGCATATGTCCCTGGATTTCACTGCGCTGGCTGTTGAGGTCGTCTAACTCCTCCTGGATTTCCGCGCTGGACTTGGCACTCGCCTTCGTGGGGAGTATCATAAAGGTAAGGGACAGGACCATCACCACCACAAGGAAAATACACACGGCGGATATTATGGCTTTACGCTTTTTCATAGGTCAAAACTCCTTTTCAAGGGAAACCATTCTGCCTCTGCCCCGCCGCCTGCTTTTCGCAGGACTGCACAGGACAGGACACCGGAGCAAGTTCCACAGAACTTCTCCCCGGACACCATACGAGCTTTTTATTGATTCTTATGCCCAGAGTCATGTTTATGTCAAACTTGAAGATAATTTCGAATGGCAATAGAACTGCCGAATATACCCACGCCGAGACCGACTCCCAAATAAATCATCAGCACGGCAGAACTAAGGGAGCTGAAGGGGATAATATCCACCAGCCGGCCTACAAATCCTGACATAATGCTGTTAGCCACCAGGTCATAGATGCACCATTCCGCCAGAAAAGCGATCAAAGAACCTAAGAGACCCAGCACCAGGCCCTCCACAATAAAAGGAAAGCGAATAAAACCGTTGGAGGCGCCTACAATTCGCATAATAGCAATCTCTTCCCGCCGGCTCAGCGTCGCCAGTTTGATCGTGTTGGACATGATAAACACACTCACCACGACCAGCACCACCACCAGAATAAAGCTCACGGCACTGACAACATTCCGTACGGCCAGAAAACCTTCCGCTATGCCCAAGTGGGCATCTACACTCGCGACCCCGATAATATTGTACAGCTCATCCCGGGTCTGTTCCATCAAAGAGATGTCGTTCAGGTAGATAATATATCGGTCCCGAAAGCCGGACGCGTCCACATCCTGAAACAGCGTCTGATCCTCAAACTGAGAGGCAAACTCCTCCATGGCCTCCTGTCTTGAAACGAATCGGCACAGCCGGACATTGGAAATATACTCTATCTCCGGCTGCAGAGCTCTGGCCTCTTCTTCCGAAAGCGTCTCCTCTACGTAGGCAACCACCTGATTTTCCGCTTCCAGTTCTCCCAGCATGGAATCAATATTCACCGCGATCAGCGAGAAACTGCCCATAATCACAAGACAGGCAACGATAATGGTTACCGACGCGAAGGACATAAACCCGTGCGTGGCAATACTCTTAAAACCTTCCTTAATAAGGTAGCCTATTTTATTGGATTTCATAAGAGTAGTACCCATCCATTCCGTCGGCAATCACCCGGCCATCCTCAATGGCAACAACCCGCTTGGAAAAGGAATTTACCAGTTCCTTTTCATGGGTCACCACCAGTACCGTGGTGCCCCTCTCGTTGTCATTGATCCGGTCCATGAGCAGCATCAGCTCCAGGCTGCGAGCTGGGTCCAAATTTCCCGTAGGCTCGTCCGCTATCAGAAGCTGGGGACTGTTCACAATCGCCCGGGCGACCGACACCCGCTGCTGTTCGCCGCCTGATACTTCCCTGGGATAGCGTTTTTCCCGTCCGGTCAGTCCCACCAGGTCCAGGACATAAGGGACTCTAGATCGAATAGCCTTGTTGCTGGCTCCCACCACATGCATGGCAAAAGCCACATTTTCATAGACCGTCATATCATCGATGAGCCGAAAATCCTGAAAAATCACGCCAACTGTCCTGCGAAGCGCAGGAAGCCTGCCGCGGCGAATTCGCCGCAGGTCAAACCCATTTACATTCAGTTCCCCGCTCTCCGCCCGGACCTCGCCTATGATCAGCTTGATAACCGAAGTTTTTCCGCTGCCGGACGGGCCCACCAAAAAGACAAACTCTCCATCTTCAATGGTGAATGTCATCTCATCAATGGCGCGCACATCTCCACCGGGATAGGTCATGGATACGTTATCGAACACTACCATGCATAAGCCCTCTCTCAGTAGTGGGTTTTCTGGGATTCCAGATACTGCTTCACCATTAAAGCCACCTTAAACACAATGGCATTATCAAATTCCCGCAGGTCAAGTCCTGTAAGCTTTTTGATCTTCTCCAGGCGGTAAACCAGCGTGTTCCGATGTACAAACAGCTTCCGGCTGGTCTCCGAGACATTCAGATTGTTCTCAAAAAATTTGTTAATTGTATAGAGTGTCTCCTGATCCAGACTCTCTATGGGGTTCTTTTTAAACACCTCATTGAGGAACATCTCACACAGGGTGGTTGGCAGTTGATAGATAATCCGCCCGATTCCCAGACTTTCATAGCTGATGACCGTCTCATCCGACTCAAACACCTTGCCGACGTCAATGGCCATTTCCGCCTCTTTATACCGATCTGCCAGTTCCCGCAGGTGGTGCACCGGGGTTCCTATTCCCACCATGCAGTGGATACCCATATCCTGCTCCAGACTGTGCTGGATCTGCTTGGCTGTCTCCTCCAGCTCCACCGGTTCGAAGCCGGGTTCCAGTTCTCGTATCACGACAATATCCGTCTCATTCATAGACAGGACAAAATCCTTGTCCCTGGAAGGATAAAGCCCCTGCATATACTCCAGCACTGCCATTTCAGCGTTTGCACTCTGGCGTATGACAAATACAGCCCGGGGAGTCTCCGCATTAAATCCCAGTTCTTTTGCCCGAACATATACATCCCCCGGCAGAATATTGTCGGTGATAATATTCTTTACAAAGGTTGTCGTATCATGCTTCTCATCATAGTTGCTCTTCGCCTCTGCCAGCGCTACGGTAATAAGAATGCAGATACTCCGGGATACATCATCCTGACCGTCTACAAAAGCTACATATGTTCCGCGTCCGGCAGAAGCAATCACGCGACAGGTCCTGCCAGCCATCACAAACACATCTGTCCCCGCTTCCTGGGCAGCCAGATGCACATCTCCTATGGAAAATCCCATCAGAGACAGATCACTGGATGCAATCACGTTGCCCTGTTCGTCCACAACGCCAAAACAGCGATTGCAGGCATCTTTCATCTGCAGGATAACGCTTTGAAAAATGCGGTTTGACATATGTCATACCCCCCAATTATAGGTAAGACATATTTTAAAACATCTATCGTCATTTTGCAATAGATGACAGTCAAATTTTTGTAAACTTTTCTCATCAATTTGTAAGCATTGCACGAAATTTCCCTCTTCTTTTTTGCTAGTATATCCTAAAATTGCAATACCTCTGTCGCCTCTTCCTCCGATAACCGACGCACAGCGCCCAGGGGCAACCCTTCATCCAGGTGCAGGGAACCCATGCAGATCCGACGCATGGAGAGGACTTTTTTGCCGCAGAACGCAAGGAGATTTTTCACCTCATGATATTTCCCTTCCGTAACCGTCACCGTTCCTCTTCTGGCGCTGTCAGGATCAATCGCCAGTTTGGCTGGTCTGTAAGAAATCTCTTCCCGGAACTTGATTCCCCGGGATAGACGGACAGCATCCTCTTCTTCCATCGGCAGATCGGTCTCAATCTCATAGGTTTTGGGAATGCAATAGCGGGGAGAAGTCACCTTATGGGCAAACGCTCCGTCATCTGTCAAAAGGAGAAGACCGGTGACATCCGCATCCAGTCGGCCAACCGGGAACAGGCCCCGCGCCTGTAAAAACGGCGGCAGAAGATTGGTAACTGCCGGCCAGGTTCCGTCTTTCGTTGCGCAGATCGTCTGGGGAGGTTTATTCATCATGTAAACAACATGCTCTGCTGTATCCACAGACTCTCCCTCCACCAATACAGCAGAACAGCGGGATACCTTTGTCTCTGGCAGGCAAACTGTGTGCCCATCCACCATGACAGATCCTGACAGGATTTTCTTTTTCCCCTCTGAACGGCTGAAAAGTCCCGTCCCTGCCAACAATTTATCCAGTCTGACTCTGTCCATGAGGTCCTCCCAAAATTTTCAAACGACAGGAAAAATCACATCTCCGGGCAATCAGCACAAGAGTTGATTCCAGGCTCCTTTTCCCATCTCTTCTGTTCCTCTTATCACCATGCCCTGCTCCAACTTGGGGGATATCCAGCTTCTGCGTATTTGATGGAGGACAGCACTGGCTAACCTTCTTCCTAAGTGTGAAAAATCGCTGATTTGTCAGGTCACTTGATTTTCCCGAACAGACGCAATCGTTGACGACATTTTGATTTTTTTGCCTCTGGGCTGCACATTCCATACCCGTTCGTTAGCCGCTAAGACAGAAGCATTTTACAAAATTCAAGCAGATGGATAGTTGGTTGGTGGGGCGGCTGGTTTAGATGGATGGGCAGTTGGTGAGGCAGTATCATCAATTTGGCAGCCCATCCAGTGGGAGGGTTATGGGTAGCGACGAATTGTCAATTGAATCTAAGCACAGGTTGTCCCGGCTTCCCCTTCAGCCGGGGTCGGCACTGTCTCAAACTCCTGCTTGCTGGCTGGCAGAGAGTAGAAAATGACTTGATGGCAGAGAGTAGAAAATGATAAGAGATCAGGGTTTTTGCCACTTCCATGTTTGGATGACACAGGTGTGTTTTTTGTAGTCCGGCTTATCGGGGTCACTGACATAGCTGATCCCCACCAGGAGAATCTCCGGATAGTGGATCAGCCGGCCGGTATAGCTCCGGCTGCTGATTTGTTGGAGTGCTGTGTCTGCAGGCTTATCCCACTTGAGTTCTATGAGGATCGGCTTATTTATACGGCTGGCTTTCACCGGCAGCAATACGAGATCCGCAAATCCCTTTCCCGTAGGAAGCTCCCACAGCAGTGTGTAGTCACCGGCAAAAGCATAATGATAGGCCGTTACTATTCACACCCTTTTTAGTCCACATGTTATGAGCTGTTCTTTATACATTCTATATGAAAAGAATATCCACAGATTGAAATCCAGAGACCGAT
>CAZGAM010000081.1:0-9498 GCA_964523685.1 uncultured Oscillospiraceae bacterium
CTGGACACCGATGCAGACAATAGGCCACTGCGAGGAGAAATCCCGCCGCAATAATTACGCCATACCAATAGAACGTGTGTCCAAACAGGACGAAAGTGTTCGACGGGTTGATAGACCAGGATCCCAGGAAGGGGAAGGAAATAGAAGCATTTTCCATTTATATTTTCCCCTCTCCTGGCTGTACAACAGCCAGAGCGAATCTGTCCGCTGTCAGATTCTCCTCTGCCCACTGACTGACTTCCGTCCCGGTCAGTTTTTCTAATACAGCAGGAAAGTCTTCCGGCGAGAAGTGCAAAAATGTCCCCTCCGCCAGCATATATGCAAGATCCTCATCGTCGTCTAAAGCACGCAGGTAATCTCCCAACAGGGCCTTTTTCTGCCTCTGAAAAAAGGATGCATTGATTTTCTCCCCCACTGCCCCGGTTAGTCTGGAAAACACCTTCTCCGGATCAGAGGACTCACCTTCAAAGAGGAGACTGCCAATGCCGGAAGCCCAGACCGATTCCGTGTGAAAAGTGTCGTTCACAAGCCCTTCTTCATACAACTCTCGATAAGCCGGAGCACTGTTTCCCCAGAAACAGCGTATTGCCAGCTCTGCTGTCAGTCGCTGCTTCAGACACTGCTTTCCCTCCCCGTCTGCCAGCTTCAGGCCGGCACAGAACTGGGGAACAGAAACATCCATTGTCCTCTCAGCACGACTTTTTTCCGGTACCAGACTGCATGCTTTCTGCACCCGTGACGGCAGAGGTTTCCAGTGTTCCGACTGTGTCCGGCTGACTAACTCCTCTACTGTTTGAGGGTCCACGTCTCCCATAACACACAGACACATATTGCCGCTGGTATAAAAAGTTCGATAGCACTGCCTCAGCAGCTTCTCTGAAATACCGCCGATACTTTTTCTTGTGCCTACCACATCATCCCCCAGAGGGTAATTCCCGAAAAGGCATTTCATGAGCTCCACCCGTGCAGCCCATTCCGGATCATCCTCCGTTTCCGCTATCTCCTGAGCAATAATTTCCCGCTCCTTTGCCACCGCCTCAGATGGTAAATCGGCTGAACATACGAACTCCATCAGAGTTTGCAGATTCTCCTGCCATTGATCTGTACACTCAAAGTAGTAGCAGGTATATCCTTCTGCTGTGAAAGCATTGTCAAATGCGCCACGTTTATTAAAGATTGCATCCACACTGCCGCGGTTCGTATTAAACATCTCGTGCTCCAGAAAATGAGCCGTGCCGGCAGGTGTATGCATTTTTTGTCCATCGAGGAGAAAACTTCTGTCAGCCGACCCATAATGGACAAGAAGGCAAGCCCATATGCGATGCCGGCCGGGGCGGGGTACAACATATAGAGGAAGTCGGTTGGCCAATTTCCCTTTATAAAAAATAAGGTCAGAATCCTGCCAGACAATCCTCTGCATTTTTTCCTCCTGGCAGGCGCTCAAAAAGAACACAGCGTCACACTTCAGTCCTGCCGCAGCCAGCTTCACGTCTTCCGCTTTTACCTCAGAAACCAAAGCTGCCATCTCTTGAGGACCACATTCCTGACCAAGGATATTCTGTGCCAGCCAATACCTTTCCAGCTGTTCCGGGGAGTCCAACACGCCTAAATAATAGTTGGTCAAAATCAATCGAGCGGCAGACAGTTCCTCTGTCGTAAATTTTCCCTTTTTCATCTGGCCAACCTGAAACTGTATCTCATTCAGCGCATCATCAAAATTTTCAGAATCAATACCGGTAGAGATGAGCATAATTCCATTCATCAGATCCAGTTCTGAATCTATATAGTAACAAAGTTTGTCTTTTTCCCGCACATTGGTAAACAACTTACTGCAGGGAGCTTCTCCGCCAAGCATGCATTCCATCACTCTCCATGCTGCGCTGTCTGACTCTTGCACGCTCCGTCCAAGGCGATAACCAAGCACCAGTTTGCCCTGGGAAACATCCATAGTCTCAGAAAAAAACCGGGTATACTCTTCCTTTGGTCCCAAGCAGACATTCGTAGTCAGATTTCTGTTCAGTTCCCCCCTGGGCAGGGAGATGAATGCTTTCTTCACGGCTTCTTCGATTTGGCCATACTCTTCGCGCCCACAATAAAAGATCTCCATCGGGCTGCTTGCTAGTATTTTTTTGTAGTACTTTGTAAGGGCGACATAATCGATAGCCTTTGCCGTTTTTTCATCTCCCAAAGGATCTACCGCACAAGGCTCATCCAAACACATGAGTTTCAGAAGCCTTGAACAGGCATATTCTTCTCTGTCATTTTTCTTTGCTCGAATAACCTGCAGAAGTTTCTCCTGTTCACAGTTCACATATTCTGGCATCAGCAAACCGCCTCTCGTGACTGGTTGGAGAAACATTTCTCCCAGAAGAGCGATGATTTCCCCCGCCAGGCTGCTGCCTGCCTGGAGAGAAACATTTTCTACAAAATCGGCGATAAAGCCAATACCCTGAATCTGTCCCAACTTTCGCACAGAGCACTCAATTTGAGCTCCAAATAGTTCATCCAACCTGGCAGACAAAGCGGTCATGTCTGGTGAAGTGATCGTTCCATGACGTAGAACATAGGGTAAAACGGCTGCCTGAGCTGCAGATTCTCTACGCAGAGGGGTCAACAAATGTATACTGATCAATCCGGTTCTCAATTGCCCCATGGGTACATAAGTTAAAGAAACAGCCGGAAAAATTTCTTTGCGTGTTACTGTCAATGAAATACCTCGCTGTATGCAATATTGTAGCACATTACTTCATCTCAAACAAAGTCAACTGCTGTTTTCATTACGCGTCAACTGAGTCAATGTACTTATCTGGATTTCCATACCACGAAATTTATTTTCTAGAGTGAATCTCACAATCTACTTTTTCCTATTCATCCTTTTCCGAATCACCTGAACATTGTGAAATCCGAACGGCTCCGAAAAGCAATACCCAAACAGAGGCATAATCTCCAGAGGCAGATCTTCAAATGCTACAAAATTCGGAGCCCCGAAGGATATCACCGCTTTCCTAAGTCTCTGCTCGAAGGCTGCAGCTTATCATACTCCCTGCCTACCCAAGAAAGAAACAGTCAGGCATATCCTGATTGCCTGTGTTTGGTTGTTCGTTGAGTACTGTCATGAAGGATATATCATTTTGAAATACTCAGGACAAACATTCTCAAAGAGCATTCTTCTTTATCGTTGATATGCCGTGAAGTTTCTCAGCGAACAATCGCATATTATCAGGAGCTGTTTCGTCGCTGTAGTACTGGTCGCAGAAACACACTGTTTTTAAATTTAAAAATTTCTGTTTCGTTTACAATAGAATTTCTATTAAAATTATAAAGCAACCGGATGCAGATGTCAAGACTAATATGGCGACAAAAAGTACTCAAAATTGTGCACACTGACTTGACTATAGTCCATCTGTCTGATGCAGATACCAGCAGATGGATCATTCTTACCAATAACAGTGCAATATTTTGATGTTATTTTGCCAGTTTTTGTAAAATTATTGCAAGAACCTGCAAAATAATATTGATTTTTGAACTGAATTGTAT
The DNA here is from genome assembly GCA_964523685.1 of uncultured Oscillospiraceae bacterium. Classification (GTDB taxonomy): domain Bacteria; phylum Bacillota; class Clostridia; order Oscillospirales; family Oscillospiraceae; genus CAJOIG01. Next base: position 3,538 of record CAZGAM010000081.1, read on the forward strand.
TATGTTCTCCTTGGAGGGCAATGTCTATGTTAATTCAGTTCTCTGTAGAAAACTACCTATCTATCCGAAATCAGGCAGTGCTCAATCTGTCGGCATCAACCAGCGATAATGAGCACACCAATAATTTTCACGACCTCGATAAACTGCGTTGCTTAAAGTCAGTGGTGATTTATGGTTCCAATGCTTCCGGCAAATCCAGTTTGCTGAAGGCAATGACATCGGCCATCATGATCATTCGTGAATCGCAAGCTATGCAGATCAATGGCCGACTGGCAAGGATTGTTCCATTCCTACTTGATGAAGAGTCAAGATATAAGCCTACATCATTTGAGTTTGTCATGATGAGAGACGTAATACGGTACATCTATGGCTTTTCAGCGACGCAAGAACGAATCATTGATGAATATCTATACGCATATTATACGTCTAAACGCAGTAAAATTTTCGAGCGTAGCAACACAAACGAATACTCCTTTAATAAAACCGATGAGAAAGAGTTTTCCAGTTACAGGGAAAAGACTGCCGATAATAAGTTGTTTTTAGCGACTGCTACTGGCTGGAACTGCAAAAAAACAAAAGATGTTTTTCTGTGGCTCTCGGAACAGATCGATACCTTTATTGACGATAATCTGAACAATACGCCAAGTACTTTACAACATTTCAAGGACTCAAATACTTCTGAATTGAAAAATTTCACGTTCAATTTACTCCGCAATGCCGATATCAATATTGACGATTATACGGTCATATCGCACAATAGATCCACTTCCAAAGGCTTTGGGAGACTTGCTAGGTATGGTTGCTGTTCCGGGTACAGCTTTCAATATAACGACAGGCCACACAATGCCTGATAATAAAAAAATATCCTCTTGATCTGTCGCTTGAATCGCTCGGTACTCAAAACATTTTCTTCTTAAGTCCTTTCCTGTACAAGGCATTTCAAACGGGCAAGACTCTGTTCATCGATGAGATGTCTTTCCTTCATACTCTGCTTGTGTAATACATTGTAAATTTATTTCATAATCCAAGCTTTAATACAAAAAACGCACAGTTTATATTTGCCACGCACGACACAAATTTGCTCGACCTACAGATGTTCAGAAGAGACCAAATCTATTTTATGGAGAAGGATATCTATGGCAGCACCGAATTGTATCCCCTTGACAGTTTTTCTGTAAGAAAACAGGATAACATTCGTTCGTCTTATTTGCTTGGTCGTTACGGCGCTATACCCTATATCATGGATGGAGATCTTCTAGGAAGAAAGCAAGAGGATATGTAGGCCGGCGAAGACAGTCAACGAAAAAAATACCCTGTTTTCCTATACGTGGCTGAAGGGGACAACCCTCAGTACCCTTACCGATAAAAGGAAGAATGCAACCTTGGCGCATAGTGGCCATATCTGCAGGCGGCAAAGGTACCATCTGGGTGTTAAACCATCAATGATTTAATTCACTAGTGATTCGTCTTAGAATCCACAGAAAATCAGGCTTTTGCAGTTTTTGCTTGTGTTTTCAGAGCATTTGCGATATAATAAGTTAACTCACGAAAGGCGGTTCAACTGTATTTGAACTGCAGGGTCAAACCTCCAAACACCCCTGGCAAGATAACTTCAAAGACAATCAGCGGTAAGACCTTTATATTATTGGGTCACAGTACAGAGCGTATCGGTCTGGTACTCGGCCTCTTCCTGGTAAACGCCTGGTGTTTCTGTCATCATTGAACGTATTGTTTCCGGTGCTTCCTCACCCAATAAGCGTCCCTGCTTCCTTTTGTGTTACGCACGATCTCTCTGCAGCAGCGTTTCGTTCTTTCTTTCGTATCACCGCGATTTGCGGGGATCATCCTGTACGGGTATCACGGCCTTTATGACTTACTGCGCCATCTGAGATGGCAGCGCGAACTCCTCACAGAGGGGTGCAGGATAAGGCCTCATTGACAGACGCCTGCTTTCGTTATGACTCCGGAATACCGATTCTGAGACAGCAGGGCGGGCCTTCCTGTATACCTGCTGACAGGGCTGCCTCTGCGTCTGCACCGACAGAATACGGATCTTTGCAGGCATCGTTATCAACTCATTGACGTCGCTATAGCCGTGTAGCAAAATATCAAGCACTTCCAAAAAGAAAAAACAGAAAGGAGAAGGGATTCCTCCCCTTGTGAAGAACAAGGAGTATCCTGCCAAAATTATGACAAAGTTGAAGGATGAAGACAGCGCTCTGTTTTACAAACTTTGGATTCCACTGTTAAATTATGTGAATGAAAAAAAGGGAATCAATCCATCTCTGTCTCTAATAGATTCGGATAAACTTCCATATCCAAAGAACTTCAAGGAAGTGGCAAATGCCCTGTGGAGTGAAACAAGCCTTATAGATGCGTATCTGAGTGAGAACGAAGGCCTGTCGGATGAAGAGAAGGAAATAATACGGTCCTGGAAGCGCTGCTTGACAGGGACTTTCATCCTTGAGCGCATCCTTAAGAAAGGAGCCATCCTGATCTCTGAAAATGAGGAGGTATATCAGGTTTCAGGCATTATATCTACCTGGGAAGAACTGTTTGGATTTGCGAGACTCCCCATCCTGATAGATACGACATTGATTCCGTTCCGCAATGTCATCATCACAGATGGGCTTATGCAGAGCTACAACATCATCATTGGCGGGAATATGTCCAGGGGATTTAAAGAGGTCTATATGCGAGAAAAGAATCTCGGAAAGATCCATAGTCAACTTTAAGGATTCATTATTTTAGAGGCAGTGCAGTTTATGTACTGCCTCTCATAGTTCCGGAATCGCAGACTGCCTCTTAGAAGCAAAAGCGATAAGCCCAAACTATCCGTTGTTGGAAGTTCCTGTTCGGTGTATCCCACGGTGTATCCCAGCGATTGTGTCAATACGGATGATAAGATATTCATCCATAGGAAGGTTTAGAGCAAAAGTAACTTAATTATATAGTATTATGTTCTATCAATACACCTTTCAAACTGGATGCAATTCAAGCTTGACAGAAAGGAATTTCTCCTGTATAATGGCATTGCTGTAAAGTTAAATACCTTGACACCGGAGGATCTATGGATAGCTCGCCCCTGGACCATTCTCTGTTGCTGGATTTTTATGGAGATTTACTCACAAAAAAGCAACAAAGGATCTGTGATCTGTATTGGAATGAGGATTTATCTTTAGGGGAAATTGCCCAAATGGATGGCCTCAGTCGTCAAGGGGTATGGGATACCCTTCATCGAGCCGAAGATGCCTTGCATTACTTAGAGGAAAAGACCTGCTTAGTACACCGTTTTCTGGAACGAAAGCAAACATTGTCCTGCATTCGAAGTGAGTTATCTGAAATACTGCCGGATAACGAAAGGAGCCGTTCTCTTTTGTCCCAGTTGGAAGAACTTTTGTAGTTGATTCTTACCAATAGACGCTCTGTTTTAAAGTTATGGGAATATAAGGCGCGATTCATAATTCAGCAAAAGGCGGTGTGAAAGATGCCTTCCAGAGGAAACTCTGAGGTCTGCATCTAAAAATATATGGCTTTTGAGAGTTTATCGGAAAAACTAAATGGCATTTTCAAAAAGCTGCGCGGCAAGGGCCGCCTTACCCAGGCAGATGTAAAAGATGCCATGCGCCAGGTTCGAATGGTGCTATTAGAAGCAGATGTGAGTTACAAGGTTGTCAAAGATTTCGTCAAAACCGTCACGGAAAAGGCAACCGGGCAGGAAATTCTTGAAAGTCTCAATCCAGCCCAGATGGTGATAAAAATCGTCAACGAAGAGCTTACTGCCCTCATGGGTGGTAAGGCAGAGCGTTTAAACTTCTCCTCGAAGATCCCCAGCGTGGTTATGGTCGTTGGTCTGCAGGGAGCCGGAAAAACCACCAATATTGCCAAACTGGCAGCTTTCATAAAAAAGCAGCAAAATAAACGACCCTTGCTGGTTGCCTGCGATGTATACAGACCTGCCGCCATCAAACAGTTGGAAACTGTGGGAGCCCAGGTAGGCATACCTGTCTTTCAGATGGGACAATCGGATCCTGTTGATATCGCGAAAGCTGCCGTAGAATATGCCAGACAGCACGGCAATGACGTGATTCTTTTAGATACCGCCGGGAGACTTCATGTAGATGAAGCGCTGATGCAGGAACTGAAAAATATCAAAGCCGCTGTCCAGCCTGCTGAAATACTGCTCACCGTAGACGCCATGACAGGCCAGGATGCTGTCAATGCCGCGACCGCTTTTGACGAGGCCTTGGATATCACGGGTGTAATGCTCACGAAACTGGACGGGGACGCCAGAGGCGGCGCCGCTCTGTCTGTAAGAGCTGTCACCGGCAAGCCTGTCAAGTTTGCCGGTACCGGGGAAAAAATGGATGCCATAGAGGTATTCCACCCGGATCGCATGGCAAGCCGCATTTTAGGCATGGGAGATGTTCTTACCCTCATTGAAAAGGCAGAACAGGCGGTTGACGAGAAAAAGGCGGCAGAGTTAGCGGAAAAGCTGATGAAAAACCGCTTCACTTTGGAGGACTATTTGGAGCAGCTCCGATCCATGAAAAACATGGGTTCTGTGGATGATCTTTTAGCTATGGTGCCCGGGCTGGATCCCAAAGCTCTCAAAGGAGCTAAAATTGATCCAAAAGCCATGTCTCATACAGAGGCTATTATCCTTTCTATGACACCAAAAGAACGGAACAATCCTTCTCTGCTCAATGCAAGCCGCAAGCGGCGAATTGCCGCTGGCTCTGGTACTTCTGTTGTAGAGATCAATCGTCTGCTGAAGGGTTTTGACGCCATGAATACCATGGTAAAACAGATGTCTGGTACCCGCAAGGGTCGAAAAATGGCGAAACGCATGGGATTAGCTAGCCGGAAATGATCTTTACCCATTCAGTCATCCCGTGTTCTGCCTCTGTTCTCTGTTAAATAATTGGATGTATTCATCCTAATTAACTAGTACAATTAACTATATAGGTTGGAGGAAAAGTCAATGGTTAAAATCCGTCTAAAAAGACAAGGTGCCAAAAAGGCTCCCTACTATCGTGTGGTTGTCGCTGACAGCCGTTCTCCCCGAGATGGCCGCAACATTGAGGAGCTGGGTACATATGACCCTATGGCCAGCCCTGCTGTCATTCATATAGATTTGGAAAGAGCAAAGTATTGGATTGGCTGTGGTGCCCAGCCAACGGATACGGTGCGCGGGCTGCTAAAACTTGCTGAAGCCCAAAAGGCCTCTGAGACTGCTGCCGAGGCCCCGGCTGCGGAAACTTCAGAAGAAGCCCCGGCGGAAGCGCCGGCAGCGGAAAACGCAGAAGGAGCCCCTGTCGAAGCAGCTGCCGCGGAATAAGCAAACAGGCAGGAACCCCCGGTTAGAAACCGGGGGGTACGGGATAAAAAGCTTATTTTGAAAACTGAGAAGCTGTATGTTCTGCATGCTGCCGCTTCTTAAAATCATTTTTTGTCATCTACGCATTCATCCGGTGATCAGCATGGTACAATAGTCACGCAAGAAACTTGAGTCAAACTTCGCCGAAATAGGCTATGCTTTCCCGGGAAATTTGGTATCATACTAGACTTACCGGACAAATTCAGCAGCCAGGCGGCGCTCATTGGAACTGTTCAAAAAAGTCCCATGAAGAGAGAAAATCTTTTTAGAAGGCCTGCCATAGGTACAGACGGCAATGGGCCGCCTTGGTTCTTCAGGAAGATCATGGAGAAAAAAATAGGTTTTTCAGCACAAGCCAATACGTAAAAAGCACAACAATAAGGAGATGGCGCATCCCCTATCCATTGCAGAGGGTATCATGCGCCTGAATTTTGTCAACTACTCACGAGGTATAGGCCTCGGAGCTTGTGACTGTCCGGAAGTGCGAACGCCTCGAGGCTCCTTCCTTTGGCTTCCCAGGCAGATACCGGTGAGTGACGTGCCATCGTGGGGTGGTTGACAAACACCCCTTGCGATCAGGT
>CAZGAM010000082.1:0-9470 GCA_964523685.1 uncultured Oscillospiraceae bacterium
CCGCTCCGAGCACGTCGGTTCCTCCATATGTGCCGTAGGACTGGGCCATGGCTGACTCGGAAGGCCAGGCGAGCTGGCCGCTGCTGTCTTTCAGCTCCAGAACTGCACCTGAATAGGTGCTGTCCTGGACCACCAGAGACACCGCTGCGTCCAATCCGCCGCCGACCACTTCCTGCAGCGGGATAAATCTCGCCTGAATGGTTGACAGGTCCTGCCATCCGCCCATATCCACATCCGAAAAATCCGGATCCTCCCAGATGACATTCACCGGTACCGGCTCAAAGGTACTTTCCGGAGTCGCCTCTGCCTGTTCGCTCTCCGCGGTGGGTTTCTCCTGCCTTTGAAAGATCCTCTCCAGATGGAGATGCGCCCCGCTGTCGTCGTAAACCACATACTGCTGCAGAAAGAAAAATATGGATACCCCGCTCACCAGCACGAAGACAAGAACAAAGAGGAAAATGCTCAGGGGAACGCGGAATTTCCGCCGGCCCCGGTATATGTCTTTCGGTCGATAGGGCATTTAATGCTCCAGCTTTTCAATCAGAGCCAGGCGCCTGGTATGACTCTCGCCGTGGGAAAATTCGGTATTCAAATAGGTATCCACAATACGCAGCGCCAGCTCACTGCCTGTCACCCGGCCGCCTATGCACAGGACGTTGGCATCGTTGTGCTGCCGACTCATGGCCGCACTGTAGCAGTCCCCGCACAGGGCGGCGCGAATGCCGTGAATCTTGTTGGCCGCGATGGACATGCCGATTCCCGTGCCGCAGATGAGAATGCCCCGGTCATACTCTCCGGCGGCTACCGCTCTGCATACTTTTTCCGCATAGACAGGATAATCAACCGGCTCGCCCCCGCAGCCGAAGTCGGCTGTCTGTACACCCTGATTCTCCAGATGTTCCAGTATCTGCTGTTTGAGCGCATACCCGGCATGATCTGAGGCAATTGCAATTTTCATAGGAAACACTCTCTCCTTATTTTCTATTTTATTGTGATAAACACGGGCTTTCTGTGCCGGAAAACCGTCACATAGCGAAAGCCGCAGGACTTTATGATCTCCAGGCCCTGATCGACACACTTGGCGGCCTCTTCCGGCCGATGGGCATCTGAACCTACGGTAACCATCTCCCCTCCCAGCTCTCGGTACAGGCGCAGGATTTCTTCAGAGGGAAACGGTCCGCAGCCGTCGCGTATACCGGAACAGTTGAGTTCTATCCCCTTGCCATTCTGGATCAAGGTACGCAGGATTTCCTGGATACGATCCCCATGGGCCCGGATCGTCAGGCCCGCCTCCACCCCCTGGTAAAAGGCATACCGGCTGAAATAACCCATATGAGCCAGCACATCAAAGCAGTTGAGATTTGCCAAAAACTGCAGGTCCCGCAGGTAAACATCGATAAGGGCCTGACAATGAGCCGGATCCGTATAATCCTGACAGTGATAATCTCCATATTCCCTGCTGATGTGGTAGGAGCCCAGCACAAAATCCAGCCATTCCGGGGCAGAGAGCTCTTTCCCCAAATCCGGATAAAAGACAAGCTCAGCCAGTTCGATGCCCATGGCAAGATGCAGATCTTCCGGCAGACGGTCCTGCACTGACTGGTACGCTTCCAACTCCTTCCGGGCAACTTGTCTGCAGGGAGGGTAAAACGACATGCTCTCCCAGTCCACTGTATCGCAGTGGTCGGTAATGCATAACTCCCGCACGCCCGCCTGGTACTCCGCCATCACCATATCCCAATAAGGGGCCCGACTGTCCCGGGATATGTCCGTATGGCAGTGATAGTCAACTAAAACGGCCATGTATCTGTGAACCACCTTAAAAAGACCCGGCAATACTGGGTACTCACCGGTGTGCCGGCCAGCACGGGATAGAACAGGCAGAACAGTCCCACCTCCGCTCCTGTAAATCCTCCGACGGACAGCTTCCATTTCCGGTCCAGCTTGCGAAGATCCGCAAAGATATAGCTGATCGCCAGAACAAGGAAAATCGTGCAGGGAAAATAATGGTAGGCAAAGGTAAGACGGCTGACCAGGACCCAAGGTAACAGGTTGGACAGATAGCCAACAAGGATAAACACCGCCCGCTCATCCTTATCCCGCCACGCCAGCCAGGCCATCCCCACCATAGCCGCCAGCCCGCCCCAGGAGACGATCGGGTTATTAAAAGCGCCAAATCGGATCGTTACTTCCGAAGAGGGGTTTTCCATGTAGTAGAGAATGGGCCGGACATCAAAGAGCCACTGGTACCACTTAGAGGAGTAGGGGTGCGTTGCCACCAGATCGGAATGGTATTCCCACATATATTTCTGATTGTCCAGAACCACCTTCAGATATTCCGGGGTAAACAGGCGGAAAGGTCCGTCTGCTCCCTGACTGGGTCCGTAGGCCCAATAGCTGCAATAGTAAATCGCGCAGGGCACCAGGACAAAAAGCAGCAGGCACCAGCCTACATTGTTGAAAAACTCCCTGCACACCTCTTTCTTTTCCCGTACAAAGCGGACGATCCAATAGATAAGCCAAATCACAGCGAGCCCGCCGCCGGCGTAGATGCAGATCCACTTGCTGGCAGCGCCAAGACCAAAGGAAGTGCCGGAGAGGGCCAGCCACAGCAGTCTTTTTCCCCCATGTTCCAGCGGTTCTGTAAGCCACAGGTACATGAAAAAGAACATGAGAATAATAAAGAAGACCGCATAAGAGTCGATGGTGGCGAGCCTTGGCTGGGTAAAGTGCATGAAGTCAAAGGCGAGAACGGAACTGCCGCAGGCAGCCACTGCCAGAGACCCGAACATTCTCTTCAGCAGCAGATAGAAAAACGGAAGCATCATCACGCCGAATAAAGTTCCCATAAACCGCCAGCCAAAGGGTGTCATGCCGAACAGCCTGATCCCGATGGATAAAATCATCTTTCCAAGAGGCGGGTGAGTAATCTCATAAGGCCAGCGCTCTTCAATGTGTTCCAGGGCTGTCCGCGCAAAGTAGATCTCGTCAAAATAGGTTCCGTTTTTATAGCTGTACGCCTCCGGAATCACGTCCTGTTCGTCCAGGAGCATCTCGCAGCCTGGTGCGGCTGTGATCTCTTCCGCGCTGATCAGCTGACCGTCCTCTCCGTAAACTGCCACCTCACCCAGATATTCCTCATCCCCGGATATAATGCGAATGTATCGGCTCTTCTCCCGATCCGTGTTAAGAGACGCCTCATTCCAACGGAACAGCTGGGTATATTCCTGTGTCATACCCCCCGTACCGTCCTCTTTGCACTGATCCGTCCAGTTCTCTCCATCCAGGGAAAACTGGAGGGTATAGTCTGCGGTGCACAAGCCGGAATAGTAACGCAGCCGGGTAATGATCTGAGGTTCCTCCAGCTCCAGCTGCGCATACGTATTCCCCTGCTCATAGTGGAGGAATGTCTGCGGCGCTTTGGTAGAGCCCAGACCAGTGTAGGCAATGACAGCAAATACTCCTGTCAACAGAGCTATTGCAATCCAGTCTGCCTTCTTCATGGATCTGTCCGCCGATTGGGAGGACACCGGGTCACCATCTGGCTCGGGGAGCGTCGGGCCACCATCTGATGGGGAGGAGCCCGGGTCCCCGCCTGATTGGGAAATCTCCGGCTGCCCGTCCCGTTCCACCGATTCCGCAGTGTTCAAGTGCAGAGTTTGTGCCCGGTGAATTTTTACCCACCGCAGGATCCAAAGCAGTACACCCAATGCTACCACGAGAGGAAAAAGAATAGTACAATTGTTAAGCATATCGTGTATTGTCATAGCTGTTGCGCAGACATCCCCAACTTCCCGGAGAATGAAGTGCGCTCTCTCCCTTTGGTTTGATCGCAGCCACAGCTGCCAAGAAAAGCAGTTCCTGCAAAGGCAGGTAAAATGGAAGATACGCCTGCCTGTCTTTGTACATCTTAGCTGAAGTTCTCATTGTATTTGAGAATAGTATATACCAAAATGAGAAAACCTGCAATGACTTGAGCAGTATCTCTGCCAGGGTTTGAATGACCTGCCTCCCGGAAAAGGCCAAATCGCCCCTGGGAAAAACGATAATTCCGAAACCAGAGGTAGGTCCACTGGGTTCCCCTTATCTGCCTGTTCCCTTTCCTGCTGCCATGGGTTCCCTGCTTTCGCCGTCGTACGTTCCCACTGAAAAGACCAGGTCCTTAGAAGGACCTGGCCGTTTGCGTTTTCACGCCCCACGCGGAGGTGGGACTCTGTGTTCACATAAATATCAACGTCCCTGGGATCCGCCCCAGAACCGAAGGCACCGCTTTGTCTCCACCAAAGCGATTTCAGGCGCAGCCCATGTCAGATTATTTCGACAGGAACCGGCTTATCCCTTCTCTTCCTGAATTTCCGCGGTGACGCTGACAATCAGAATATTCTTTTCTTTTTCCCAACCTTCTGCCCGGAAACTTCAGCAAATTCCTGAAGGAGCTCCCGTTCACGGTGGTTTAAATTCTTGGGTGTGAGCAGGTTTACCGTCACATATTGATCTCCCCGTTCTCCGGTGCGAACATTCGGCACTCCCTTGCCTCTCAGCCGGAACACAGACCCTGTCTGTGTCCCTTCGGGGATTGTGAGGTTCACCGAACCACCCAGAGTGGTTACCTCAATGTCCGTACCCAGCGCAGCCTGGACAAAGCTGATACTGACAGTAGTATAAAGATTGGTACCTTCCCTGTGGTAATTTGGGTTGGGTTTTACCTGTACTTCCACCAGCAAATCACCGGGAGGTCCTCCATTCATGCCTGCGTTTCCCTCGCCGCGAAGAGATACCGTATCTCCGTTATCAATTCCAGCAGGAATATTCACACTCAACTGACGCACAGCACGCACAAAACCGTTTCCACGGCATTTGGGGCATGGGGTACGGATAATTTTGCCTGTGCCGCCACACTGCTGACAGGGACTGGACGACTGTATCACGCCAATCGGTGTACGTCTGTTTGTTGTGACGACACCCCTGCCCTGACAAGCGGGGCATGTCTGCACACTTGTCCCCGGAGCACAGCCAGACCCATGGCAGTCCGGACACTGTTCTGTTTTGTTAACACTAATCTCTTTTTTGCAGCCAGATGCGGCCTCTTCAAAGGATATCGTAATACGGGTTCGAATAGGTTCACCCTGACGGGGACCATTGCGACTTTGCGTTCTCGTTCCTCCGCCAAATCCTCCGAAGCCAAATCCATTGAAGAAATCTCCGAATATATCTCCCAGATCACTGAAATCGCCGGAAAATCCGCCTGCTCCAAAATTGGGATCTACACCGGCGAAACCAAACTGATCATACTGGGCCCGTTTCTCCGGATCAGACAAAACGGCATACGCTTCATTGGCCTCTTTGAAACGGGCTTCTGCCTGCTTATCGCCGGGGTGCAGGTCAGGATGGTTCTCTTTGGCTGCTTTCCGATATGCTTTTTTTATATCATCGTCCGAGGCTCCCTTTTTCAGGCCCAGGACCTCATAATAATCCCGTTTATCTGCCATGTACCATCACTTACTTTCAGAGAGGCGGGACTGTTCGCCCCGCCTGCTTTCACTTACTGAGGATCAACCTCGGTATAATCTGCGTCATAATAAGTTTGATTATCGCCGCCTGGGTTGGGGCCGGCTCCGCCATTGGGCCCGGGGCCTGCGTTAGGTCCAGGACCTGCATTGGGTCCGGGACCGGCCTGGCCGCCCGCCTGATTGTAAACCCGATCCGAAACCTTGTAGAATGCCTGCTCCAGCTGCTCCTTAGCCGTTTTAATAAGACCTGTATCCGAACCAGACAGAGCCGTCTTCAAATCAGCCAGTTTCTTCTCCAGTTCCTCTTTTTCAGAGGGGCTCATCTTATCGCCCATATCATGGAGTGCCGACTCCGCCGTATAGACCAGCTGATCGCCGGCGTTGCGAATATCGATATCTTCCTTGCGCTTGGCGTCCTCCGCAGCATACTGTTCCGCTTCCTTCACCGCCCGGTCAATCTCCTCCTTGGACAGGTTGGTAGAGGCGGTAATCGTGATGTGCTGCTCCTTTCCTGTTCCCAGGTCCTTTGCGGATACATTGACTATGCCGTTGGCATCAATATCAAAGGTAACCTCAATCTGCGGTACACCGCGGCGGGCTGGAGCGATCCCATCCAGATGGAAGCGGCCCAGGCTCTTGTTGTAAGCCGCCATCTCCCGTTCGCCCTGCAGGACATTGACTTCCACGCTGGTCTGATTATCCGCCGCCGTGGAGAATACCTGGCTCTTGCGGGTAGGTATGGTTGTATTGCGCTCGATGAGCTTCGTGCACACGCCTCCCAGGGTTTCAATACCAAGGCTCAGCGGAGTCACATCCAGAAGCAGAATGCCTTCGACATCGCCGCCGAGCACACCGCCCTGAATCGCTGCGCCGACTGCCACACATTCATCCGGGTTGATGCCCTTGAACGGCTCTTTCCCGGTCAAAGCACGAACCTTATCCTGCACAGCAGGGATACGAGTGGAGCCGCCCACCAGCAGCACCTTGCTCAACTGTCCCGCAGAAAGGCCTGCGTCATTGAGAGCCTGCTGAACCGGTCCCACCGTTTTCTCTACCAGGAAGGACGTCAGTTCATTGAACTTTGCTCTGGTCAATGTCATATTCAGGTGCTTGGGGCCGGAAGCATCGCCGGTGATATAAGGCTCGTTAATCTGCGCTGTTGTCATGCCGGACAGTTCACATTTCGCCTTCTCCGCAGCCGCCCGCACACGCTGCATGGCTACGTTGTCTGAGGACAGATCCACACCCTCAGACCGGCGGAACTCCTCTACGATCCACTTCGTGATGGCCTCGTCAAAATCATCGCCGCCCAGGCGGTTGTTGCCCGCCGTCGCCAGCACTTCGATCACGCCGTCGCCGATTTCCAGTACCGAGACATCAAAGGTGCCGCCGCCAAGGTCATACACCATGATTTTCTGATCGGATTCCTTATCCAGCCCATAGGCCAGAGCGGCTGCTGTCGGTTCATTAATAATACGCTTCACATCCAGGCCCGCAATCTTACCTGCGTCTTTCGTCGCCTGACGCTGGGAATCTGTGAAGTAGGCAGGAACGGTAATCACAGCTTCTGTTACTGTGGTGCCAAGGTACGACTCCGCGTCCTTTTTCAGTTTGCCCAGAATCATGGCAGAAATTTCCTGTGGAGAGTAGCTCTTGTTGTCAATGGTCACCCGGTAAGCAGAGCCCATCTCCCGTTTAATGGAAGAAATCGTGCGGTCGGGGTTTGTAACAGCCTGGCGCTTTGCAAGCTGGCCGACCATGCGCTCTCCATCCTTTGAAAATGCTACCACACTTGGGGTTGTCCGCGCGCCTTCCGCGTTCGCAATGACAGTAGCCTCACCGCCCTCCATGACGGCTACACAACTATTGGTCGTTCCAAGGTCTATTCCTATGATCTTTCCCATTTTATTTTCCTCCTGTATGATTGATGATTTATGTTTATTCTTGCAGGCTCCCCTATATTTTCCACTGTCTGCGCCAATGATCCTATTTGCTTTCGGTTAATTCGCCACTTGAACCTTGGCGAAACGGATCACCCGATCTCCCAGTTTAAAGCCCTTTTCCAGCTCCATGACGATTTCACCCTCGCCATATTTCTCATCATCGATATGCAGCAGAGCGTCGTGGAGATTTGCATCAAACTTTTTCCCAACCGTTTCAATTTCTGTTACGCCCAGGCTTTGCAGTATGGCTTTCAACTGGTTGAAGATCCCTTCTACGCCCTTACGGGTCTCCTCATCTTTTTCATGCTGGATAGCTCTCGCCAGGTTGTCATACACAGGCAAAAATTTTTGTATGGTACTGGCTTTCACATCTGCGTATATATTCTCCCGCTCTTTTTGGCTCCGGCGGCGGTAATTGTCATATTCTGCCAGCATACGCAAGTATTTGTCGTTAGTCTCCGCCAGCGATGCTTTCAGCTTGTCTGTCTCGCTAACCTCTTCCTTTTTTTCTTCCTTAGGGGGCTCTTCTGTTTCTTTTGTGTTTTCGCTCTGCTCAGGCGTCTCTTTTTCTTCTTCGCCTTCCGGCTCGGCAGTCTGTTCTTTTTCTTCCTTATCTTTATTTTTCTTGTTCATTTCTGCTCACTTTCTTTCAGAACCAGTTTATTATTCAATCCCGCCGGTGCATCGGTTCCGGCGAGGAGCCGGCTCAGCCCGGCGGCAATGTAACTTAGCTTCGCCGCCACATTGGAGTAATCCATTCTGGTCGGACCAACCACTCCGATATAGCCTCGCATTCCGTCTCCTGCATCATAAGAGGCCATCACCACGCTGGAATCCTTCAACTCCTCTGCCAGATTCTCCGGCCCGATGGTCACTCTCAGGCCATCCTGCTCCACCCCTGTATCCGGCAAGTCTTTCATCAGCTTGTTTCCATCTGAAATAAAGCTCATCAGGGCATTTGCTTTGTCCGGATTTCGGAATTCGGGCTGATTGAGAAGCTTTGATGCCCCAGCCACCTGCATGGACGCCTCCATAGAACTGGCTAAACATTCCATCACGAAACTGGCTACCACCGCTACCAGGCCGTAGGTATCTCCAGCAGCACGTTCCGTTGAGCGGATAAGAGTGTCTGTTATCTCTTCATCCCGGATTCCGGTGAAATTAGCATTGAACAGACTGGACAAGATCGTAATCTGTTCTTCCTGGACTGAAAAAGGCAGGTGCACCAGCTTGTTTTTCACCGTGTTGTCCGTAAGAAGCACAACTACTATAAAGGTATTCGCGTCTACATATATAAAGTCAAACCGCTTTACGGTCGCCGGGGGTCTTACTGCCATAGCATAAGCAGGATACTTCGTCATGGAGCTGGTTAGCTGACCCACCTCATTCATAAGCTGCTCGATCTGCTTTTCCTTGCTGGCCAGTTTTTCGTTGATGGCCACAGCTTCCGCTTCAGTAACCTTCTGCTTCTCCATCAGCTCATTCACGTACAGACGATACCCTGCCGCGGAAGGGATGCGCCCTGCGCTGGTGTATGGCTGCTCCAGATACCCCATGGAGGCCAGCTCACTCATCTCGTTGCGTATTGTCGCTGAGGAACATCCGATTTTTTCTGCCAGTGCTTTCGAGCCCACCGGCTCTGCCGTAGCGATGTAGCTTTCCACTACTGCGGTCAGTATTTTCTTTTTTCGATCGCTCAGTTCCATAGCTGCCTCCTGGCAAGCTCGGCAAAACATTGCTAGCACTCTCTGTCTTTGAGTGCTAATTTAACATGCTACGGCTCAGATGTCAAGAGTTCTGAGCCAATTGTTATCAAATTTTTCACAATTTCATCAAAAATGCAGGCTTAGGTCGTTATTTTTCGGCTCAATCCCGTGGAGTTAGTTAACATAATCACCTTAACTATCATCCCAAGAATTGGAGAGAAATGGAAAAACAGACGCCTGCAGGGAGTGATCACCGTCAACGGAGAGTGTAAAGCACAGATTACCTGCGGCACTCTTTTGCCGGGCTGACA
>CAZGAM010000083.1:0-9427 GCA_964523685.1 uncultured Oscillospiraceae bacterium
CTGCGTTCGGTTCACTCCCCACAATCTTGACCCTGCATCTTTTGTGCAAATTGCCAGCTCGCTGAATATGTACCCTGAATTATGTATATATTACGCTGGCAGCGCGTACGGAAAAACAGCTCCATACCATTTCAAGGGGCTTTCGGAAGAGCTGAAAGCGCGGCGGGGCTGTTCCTGCCTTTTCAACATGCAGTCAATACATTTTATGACGAACTGGATCCCGGAAAAGACCGGCTGCTTCTACAGGGGCAGGAAAACAAACTGTCCGCCAGTTTCCCGTATCCTGCCTGGGATCGTTGGACCTGCTGAAGGCATACCGGCTCAGGGCAGTTGCCTTCCTTTTGGTTCCCCTGCTTTCTGTAACAGACTCCATGGTTACCTGTAAACGCAGGGGACTGGCCGCATCTTCCGCAGACGGAACTTTGTACGGTATGCCGGCAGCGTCTTTTCTTTCACGGAACTGGGTCCCGGCATGGGAGGAATCCGGCTGAGGGCGGGGAAAATCAGCCCCCTTGAGAATTCGCTGTATATACCCGCTTTTCTGTCCCGGACGTGAATGCCTTTCCTGTACCTGAGAACAACCGATGATGGAACATGCAAATATTGGGCCAGCGCGGGTCCGTTCCAATAAGGAACACCGGTAGGAGGCGGCAGCTGGAAGGTCCCCTCAAGCTTTTCCGGGGCATCTCTGCCTGCCTCTTTGCCGTCTCCTCTGGGGGACTTTCGAGGCCGTTGATGCCGTGTCTTTCCCAAACATTCATTGTTTTGGATTGGCTGTTCGCTACCTGGGTCACGGGGCTTCCTCTGGCGAGAGCCAGAAGGACCGCTGCTCGTGCCGCGACCGGCGGGGCCGCTTCTCGAGTTCGCTGATCTCTTCACGGCTGCCAGGGGGAGGTGCACGGAAAGCCGCCAAAGGGAATCCCTCCTTAGAGGTGGTAGCTGCTATGATACACATGGGCAACAGGGGACATAAGCAGCTATGGGCCGGTCAGCGGTGTTCCTGTCTGTTCGCCACCTATGCTGGGCGTTTGGAAGAAGGGGTGGCGCCATGACAAAATACCCGGTTATCCTATGACTTTTTTGGCCCGGATGAGAAGATCTGCCGTGGCTTTTCCCGGGTCCGGGGCAGCAAAGATAGCCGATACGACTGCTACTCCATCCGCACCGCACCCGGCGAGAGAAGACAGGTTTTCAGCTGTGATTCCGCCAATAGCCACAACAGGAAGGGAGACGCTCCGGCAGATTGCCCGGAAGGTGTCCATGGGGATGCAGTTCGCATCCAATTTGGTGCCGGTGGAAAACACCGCGCCTACTCCAAGATAGTCTGCCCCCGCTCTTTCTGCGGCGACAGCCTGTTCCACTGTTTTCGCTGAGATGCCCAGTATTCTGTCTTTGCCGATTATGGCACGGAGGTTGCGGCCCAGGATATCCTGCTGTCCTACGTGGACACCGTCCGCCCCGCAGGCGAGGGCAATATCTACGTTATCGTTCACCACAAAGGGAACCCGGTAAGAGGAACACAGGTCCCGGAGAGACTCAGCTTCCCGTTCAAAGTCATCTGGATCCAGGTCTTTTTCCCGGATCTGCAGGAACGTAGCGCCGTTATCCAGTACCGCTCTGCAAATATCCGCCAGGGTCTGACCTTCTCTGAGCCACCGCCTGTCCGTTATGGCATACAGGAGCATAGCCGCGCGGATCTCATCTCTCGTATAGCGCATAGTTTGCTCCCTTCGCCAGGTCTTCCTCTGTCATGGTAAAGACAGCATCAATCAAGTCTGTGCGGAACGTGGCATTGCCCGTTCCATTTTTCAGCCGTTTTTTCTCTGCTTTTTCACCGGCAAGACCCATGACCGCGGCAGCTGCGCACACGGGAAGGAGCCCTTTATGGGGCGTGGCGCCGCAGAAGACTCCCAGGAGGCTGGTTACCATGCAGCCGCTGCCGGTGATGCGGGCCATGGTAGCACATCCATTTTTCAGAAGGACCGTTTTGTGCCCATCGGTAATAATATCTGTTGGACCGGACATGGCGATAACGGCTCCCGTCCGATTGGACAGCGTTGCCAGAAGGGGGACGGTCTCCGGCAGGTTCTCTGCCAGAAGCTGGTCCGAGGCAGCCGCATCTACACCGCTTTTCTTCGTCCCCTGCTGTCCGGCGAGGAAACGAATTTCTGTGGCATTGCCGCGGATGGCGGTAAATTGCACCTGCTGCAAAAGCCAATTCGCTGCATCCCGGCGCAGTCTGGTCCCGCCCACCCCAACAGGGTCCAAAATTACAGGAATACCCAGGGCATTGGCCCGCCGTCCTGCCGAGACCATGGACGAAACATGATCCACAGCACCCAGATTGCATACAAGGGCCTGTGCCGACTCAACGGCCTCTGCCGCCTCCCTGGGATCCGATGCCATGGAGGGAGTGCCGCCTGCTGCCAGTATGATATTCGCACAGTCGTTCACAGTGACTATATTTGTAATGCATTGGACCAGGGGCTTTCGCTCCCGGACTTCTGTAAGAACACGGGCGGTAGCCAGCATAGTACATTTCTCCTTTGAACTATTGGGCCAGCGGGCTGTTCCTTACGACCTTCTTTATGGAACGGAGCGGGAGCCCAGGCAGGGGCTGCTTTCCCCATGATGCCAGCTTAGGACAGAGATACGGGCATGGCCGGATCCGGATTGTCTTTTAAGGGGGAGGCACCGAGCAGGCCGGCTGTCGTCCGCATCCTGGGCCGGTTCCCGGAATTCCATGATGCGACATGATTTGCAGGACTGACTTTACCCTCCAGGACCTGATCGAGCGCTCTGCCCGGAGATGGATTCCGATCATGGCGCCGGAATCGGGAAGGCTTTTGGTATCCCCCGCCGCCGTCAGGGCTGCCCCTGGTTCCGCTCCGTCAGGATTCGAATCTTCGCGGTTACCTCACGAATGGTACCGGGTTCCCCCCGATTTCGTTAAACATAGTATAGCAAAAAAAGCGAAATAGCAAGCACTTTCAAAAAGATGGGCTAAGAAAGGAGAAGACAGGGTGCCTTCTCCTCTTGTAAAGAGCATGGGGCGGCAGCAACATGGTCGGAGAGGCAGCAGAAGAGAAGAAAGTTACGCCTATTGCAAAAGCAGTCTTGACTTTACAGTGGTCGTTTGTTATATTGATTATATCATAAGAAAAAGTATTGATAAACATTAATAATACTCAAGAGGTGGCCTGAATTACCGGAAACGCCCGTTCCACCCTTCCGCTGAAGAGGATAGAGGGAGCATGGAGGCGGATGAGGGCGATTTTTCGTTCGATGCGGGGGAAGGAAATGTTTACTTCTGTGCACCGGGCGACGGGGCGGAAGAGATCGACTCGGTCAGGAGGGAATGTATGGAAGCAGATCTTCCGGCGTGGTTGACCAACCATCGTCTGACAGCAATAGTAGGACATATGGGAAGCGGGAAAACTGAGCTGGCAGTCAATGCAGCGGTGACCCTGGCAAAGGCAGGCATTCATACGGCACTGGCGGATCTGGATATTGTCAATCCCTATTTCCGTTCCAGGGAGCAGCGGGACCTGTTCTGCAGTCTGGGCATCCGGTTCGTGGCCTCTTCGCAAACCATGGTGGATGCAGATCTGCCCTCGCTGCCGGCGGAATTGAATGCCCTGATCCAGGACGGTTCCCTGCGGAGCATTCTGGACATTGGAGGGGATTCCGGTGCTCGGGTCCTGGGCCGATACCGCCATCAAATTGCGGGACAGAGTCACCAGGTGTGGTTCGTGCTGAATGCCCGAAGGCCGCAGACGAATACAGTGGAAAAAGCGCTGCTTTCTCTCCGGCAGATTGAGCAGTGCATGGGACTGCCTGCAGCTGGCATTGTCAATAATACGCACCTGTGCACGGAGACAACGCCCCGGGATGTTGCATTGGGGGCGGAACTTGCCCATGACCTTGCTGAGAAGGCGAATATTCCGGTTCTTTGTCATACAGTACCCAGAACATTGGCAGAACAGGTACCGGAATTGACGGAACCGGTATTTCCTTTGGATATTTACATGAAAAAACCCTGGGAGCGTTGAATCCCGGGAACAGGGAGGTGACAGTTTTGACCGTTTTTTTGCACTTTGACCGCGATCGCTGCAAAGGCTGCGAATTATGTGTGTCGGTATGCCCTAAGCACATTTTAGCGTTGGATATGGCGGAAACCAACGTAAAAGGGTACCATCCGGCTACAGTATTAGATGCATCGGCCTGCATTGCCTGCGCAAGCTGCGCGAGGATCTGTCCTGATTCGGTCATCAGTATTGAAAAAGAGTGAAAGGAGCTGCAAACCATGGAGAAAGAACTGTGGAAGGGCAATGAGGCAATTGCGGAGGCGGCTATAAGAGCGGGATGTAAATGCTTCTTTGGATACCCGATTACCCCCCAGAATGAGATACCGGAGTATATGTCTGCCCATCTTCCGGAGGCGGGCGGGGTGTTTATCCAATCAGAATCGGAGCTGGCAGCGATTAACATGCTCTATGGAGCAGGGGCATCCGGTGTCCGGGCCATGACGTCTTCTTCTTCGCCAGGTATCAGTCTGAAGCAGGAGGGCATCAGCGCTATGTGTGCAGGGGAGCTGCCGGGTGTGGTAGTGAATATGATGCGCGGCGGGCCGGGCCTCGGTACTATACAGCCGTCGCAGTGTGATTACTTCCAGGCTACCCGGGGCGGCGGAAACGGGGATTATCGCACAATTGTACTGGCGCCGTGTGATATTCAGGAAGCGGTGGATATGACGCAGGAAGCCTTTGACCTGGCAGACCTGTACCGCATGCCGGTCCTGATTTTGGGGGATGGTATGATCGGTCAGATGATGGAACCGATCGTCTGGCATGAGATTCCAAAGCGGGAGCTGCCCGCAAAAGACTGGACAGCCAGCGGCCGAAAAGGAAGAGACCACAGCAATTTTGTTACGTCCCTGCGTATCGATGCGGCGGACTGTGAGCAGTTTAATCTCGCTCTGGCGAAAAAGTACCAGTCCATTGCGGAGAAAGAGACCCGTTGGGTGGAGAAGGATACCGAAGAATGTGAGATTCTCATCGTAGCTTATGGTACTCCTGCCCGGATTGCCCTGTCTGCGGAAGAGGAACTGGAGGCAAAAGGGTTGAAAGCAGGGCTGTTCCGGCCTCAGACCATATGGCCCTTTCCTTCTGAGCGGCTGGCAGAGCTGGCGAAGCAGAAAAATATCAAAGCCGTTCTGGTGGTGGAGATGAGCCTGGGTCAGATGCTGGAGGACGTACGCCTGGCAGTTCAGGGGGAAAAGCCGGTGTACTTTTACGGCCGTGTCGGCGGTATGGTGCCCAGTGTGGAGGAGATAGCGGAACAGGCGGAGAAGATTCTGCAGGAGGTAGCGAAATGACGACAGTTTATCGCAAATCGGCGGGATTGCAGGATCGGGAACTTCATTATTGCCCAGGCTGCAGCCATGGTATTATTCATAAACTGGTGGCCGAGAGTATGGAAGAACTTGGCCTTATTGATACAGCAATTTTGATTTGTCCGGTAGGGTGCTCTGTTTTCGCAGGAAATTATTTTGCCTGTGACTGCATTGAGGCAATTCATGGAAGAGCACCGGCGGTGGCGACCGCTGTAAAGCGTACGCATCCGGATCAGCTGGTAGTGACCTATCAGGGAGATGGTGATTTGGCCTCTATAGGAACTGCGGAGACGGTACATGCAGCCATGCGGGGCGAGAAGTTTACGACGGTATTTATCAACAATGCCATTTACGGTATGACAGGCGGTCAAATGGCGCCAACAACGCTGCTTGGCCAGCGCGCGACCACAGCGCCTCACGGCAGACGGAAGGAAGTGCATGGCAGCCCCATCCGTATGGCAGAACTGCTTTCCACACTGGATGGTCTGGCTTATGCGGAGAGGGTGTGCGTGGCAGATATTCCCCATCTGATAAAGGCAAAAAAAGCCATTAAGAAAGCTTTTGAAGTGCAGTTGAGCGGCGCAGGATACACCTTTATCGAAGTGCTGTCTGCCTGTCCAACAAACTGGGGAATGACGCCGGTAGAAGCGAATCAATGGCTTTTGGAGAATATGGCTGCCTATTATCCCTTAGGGGTTATTAAGGAGGTACAGCCATGAAAAAGCAGATTGTGATTTCCGGTTTTGGCGGTCAGGGAGTCATGAGTATCGGCAAGAGCCTGGTGGAGGCGGCGGTGGATGAAGGGCTGCATGCCACATGGGTACCTTCGTATGGTCCAGAAATGCGCGGCGGTACGGCAAACTGTGAGGTGGTCCTGTCCGAAGAGCCGGTAGGTTCTCCTATATTCACTTATCCGACTGAACTGATTGCAATGAATCGTCCCAGCCTTCACAAGTTT
This sequence comes from uncultured Oscillospiraceae bacterium, assembly GCA_964523685.1. Taxonomy (GTDB): domain Bacteria; phylum Bacillota; class Clostridia; order Oscillospirales; family Oscillospiraceae; genus CAJOIG01. Next base: position 6,354 of record CAZGAM010000083.1, read on the forward strand.
GAAGAAAAAGTGATTGCGGGAGGAATTATTTTCGTAAATAGTTCCATTATAGAGGACAGAGTAAGTCGTACCGATGTCAAAGCAGTATATGTTCCCTGTGACACCATAGCGGATGAGCTCGGGAATAAGAAGGTTTCCAATATGGTTATGCTGGGAGCCTATATTGCAGCAACCGGCGTTTTGAAACAGGAAACAATTCGTCAGATGCTGACACATCTGTTTACAGGTCCCAAGGCAAAACTGGTTTCCCTGAATATGGAAGCCCTGGAAAGAGGAGAGCAGTGCATCAACAGCTGAAGGTTGGGAGAGGAGGACAACCAGGAGGCGTTTAAGGAAGAACAGAGCAGACTTCACTCCCCGATTCGACGAAGGAGGGTGAGGCCTGCTTTTTTGTGGGCAAACGTAAACACAGGGATGCCCTGCACAACCCAGCCGGGACGAGGGGAACAAAAACACACCCGGCTGACGGCGTAATGCGTTCATTTTAGAACCCCGGAGATCCAATGTCATTAAGTGGGCGTAGGCGTTGCCCCACAGGAGCAGGTGTGTTATGAGCGTGTCGCAGAAGAGGAAGCTGGTCATCTCGGGGTTCGGCTCATCGTGCAGAAGAAGATACAGCGGGTGGTCTATGGCTTTTTCCTTGCCGTCCGGCTGGATCCGGTAGAGGGGGAGCGGAAGAGGCACCGCCTCGGCGAGTATTCGAACGCAGGAATACACGGCCGTCATCTGCATGGCGGAGCGTTCCGTCACGGTTTTCCGGATGTGCTCCCGCCGAGGTAGAACCTGTAGGCACTTCCCGTCGTGCTGTCATTAGGGCGATCCCTCGAGCGAAACAGTCGTAAACATACCTCCATCAAGTCATATGAAGGAAACGGGGACATAGAGAAGGTTATCGGGGCAGGACAACAACAGCCCCGATAAATTTTTGGTATAAACGCATAAATAAATCAAAGTTTTTGTGCAAATTGGCGGTTGACGGCTATATTCAATTATGCTAATATGTAATCGTCTGCTTCACTGACACAGGAGGTTTAGAGGTGGGAACTATACGGCAATACAACAAGGCGGCGGACACCGTCTACGTGTACGACGTGACCTACTATTATGATCCGAGCAAAAAACGAACTTGCTCTCGCAAGAAGTTGATTGGAAAGGTAGATAAACAAACGGGAGAAGTGGTTCCGACTGGAAATCGTGGGCGGCCTCGAAAAGAGATTAAGTGCGACAAAAAGCAGGAACAGCCAGCTGTTGAAGAAAAATCTCTACAGCAAATGCAGGAAAGGGAGAAAGAATATCAGCATACCATTGCGGGATTGAAGCGAGAAGTAGCAAGACTGAACACGATCCTTGATACGGTGCGGCGATTGATTGGGTAGAGCCGGAATTTAGGGGAGGGAGGTGCGTTGCTGTTGTTGACAAAGGCAGAAGTCATAGATAAACTGAAAGGCATGGAAACGGGGGAAATTGCAGACCGGATCGTTAATCTTGACGAGCAGCGCATCTCCCTGGAACAAAAACGGCAAATCGACGCGTCGGTTTTCGCAAGCCTTAACAAGCCTTAATAAACAGTATGAGAAGGCCGAAAAGACGATAGAGAGCCTCAAAACGTGTTGATTTGCATTTTATTCTGAACTTAAATTTGCAGATTATTTAGTTCTATTAGAGTGCCTATTTAGGCTAATATTTATACCACATTTGGTTCGTTGTGATTTTGTTTGCAAATTACATGGTTCTAATCCAAGCATACACCCGACTTTGAAAGACGAGTCACAAGATTCTGTGGCTAGGTTGTAGTCTTTCAGCTTTCTCATGTGTGTCTCTGCCATGCTCTGTCACCTCCTGAAAAAGGGCATGAAAAAACGCCTTGTCCATTGACAAGACGTGAATTTGCAGTTGTATTTTCTGTCGTTTTGTGATAGCATACCCAACGGACTACCACAAGATGGTAGGCGGTTAGCCCTTCTTAATATCTTTTAAGGAGGGTTCTGATTCTAAGTCATACCCTCCAATCTGTATAGAAAGGAGGGAATGCCATGGATATTTTAAGCATTCTAGCTGTGCTAAGCTTTGGCTTAGCCTGCTTTCGTCTTGGATATGCCATTGGCAAAGACGTTAATAAGAAGCAGAAATAGCCGCCCCAGTTCCTAAGCTAAGCGGCTATTTGCTGTTTAACTTGAGGGCTAACCGTCTATCGGTAGTCTGTCGGGCGCCTGTTTGAAGCAGGTGCCCTTCTTGTTTATGATTATACTCCTTGCCACAGCAAGTTTCAAGAGTTTTTTGCCTGTCACGTAAAATTCTGCATGGAGGTTGTTTATCCTACTGCTGGCCTGTGTTGGCGCGATGGATGATAGCCAGGATGGATTCCTGCTCCTCCACACTGATACCCAAGCTTTCCAGAGCTTCTCGAATCCCACAGTCTGGGCAGATGAGCGTCTCGTTGTCCGCCCTCGACAGGGCAGGCGGTTCCGTGTACGTTCTCCCACGGCGGGGACACACAGCGATCCGTGTCACGTTGTCTTCCTTCATACGGCTCCCACCTCTTTCTCTTTGCTGTTTTCTCTTTGCTGTATGCAACCGCAGATCTCAGATGGCTCTCGTTGAAGCCGAAGTACCTGTATCCTTCAGCGCAGACATTCAGGTAGTAGCTTGTGGGGATCCCCAAAGGCATGCCCTCGTTCATGATATACACAAAAGCCCGTCTTCGCTGAACTGTGCCGGCATGGTCCACCTTGACAGGGAGCACCATGCTCTTCTTGTAGTAGACGCTCGGGTAGCCTTCGTAGCGATCCAGCGCTTCCTCATCCTCTGGCGTTACCATCCACACAGCCACAGGAACTGAGAAACCTTTCTCCGGCTTAATTGTCAGATAGGCGCCGGCCTTGCTTCCTTTGAACAGAAGTCGGTAATCCTGAAGCTCTGACGTTCCAAGGACCTGCGCTGCAGGGCATCGCATCTTCATCTGCCGGACGTTCAGGTTGCTGCCGTAAGCGATGTAGTATTTCATTCGTCTTTCACCCTTCCTGAAGGATATACCCTTCTACCACCAAAAGACCACCGAGGCGGTCATGATTGAC
>CAZGAM010000084.1:0-8177 GCA_964523685.1 uncultured Oscillospiraceae bacterium
AGGCGCACCCGTACACAGGCAGCAGCTTCCTGACGCTGCTGCCTTTTTTCTGCTCGCCGATATTGACCACACGCATCTAAAACTGCTCTGCCCCCGTCACAGTCATGATTAGCCTTTTTCTGTGGCTCCTGGTATGGTATCCACATCATAGGCGTCACAATCTCCCGTGGTTCTTTCACGAAACGACAGGAACGATATTGGGTGCAGATGGCTGCATTCATCGAGTTGAGGTAAGGAGCCCTTATTATTGCTTCTTTCTAATCAGCACCTCTTTGTCCCGGAAGGCAATGACGTATTCGCGTATGCGCTCTTCTTCATAACCTTTTTCCAGAAGTTCCTTCGTATATTCCTTCTTTTGGATCTGCTCAAAAGCCCTCTGTACCGTGTCCTCCAGGGTCTTATCGCTGCTGGAAATGTGTTCCATGGAAAAGAATTCTATGAACACCAGCAGAATGGGATCCTGATCCGGATCTTTCGGCTTCAGTATCAAATTGAAGCTTCCATAATCACTGTCCAATTTGCATTGTCCCGGCAGTCTTTCCTTTATTCTATCGCAAAAGCCCAGCATAAAGCCATGGTAAAAATTTTCCGCCCTGCCGTCTCCGTTAAAAAAGCTGTACATGGAAATCGCCAGATCATGGAGGCTGGTGCTCATCTTTTTTTCATCCTCATCCAGCAATCCATCGATGAATTTCGTGAGAGGCATGTCATACTCCGGTTTGCTGAACCAGCCCCGCACCATCATTTTAAAGAGCTGCTTAACTTCCTTATTGGGCAAAGCCAGATGATACATCCGCTTTGCTTTTCTCATGGTTTTATAATCATCCACATGCTGCGCTTTACAATATCCATTGGCAAGAAGGAAACCCCATATGGAATCTTTTCTGTCAAATATCTCATTGTATATTACTTCATCACAAACCGGCTGCTCAATATATTTCCCCTCCAGGAGTGCAGCAAACTCATCCTTCGTGGAGGAATATCCATACCGAATCAAATTCTCTACGAGCGCATTATCGCTTTCATGAGTCAAGTAAGTATCTATTTTCCTTTCCTTCAGAAAATTGACAATGGACCAGGGATTGTAGAGGTTGACCTCCTTGTTAAAAAGGAAGCCATCATACCACTGTTTCACATTTTTCCGCTGATCCGACAGGCCAAATTCTTCCAGAGCAGCATCCACTTCCTCCTGGGTAAAACCGAAGCAGTCAGCGTATCTTCCGGAGAGGGTTGTATTCACAACCAGATTGTTAAACCCAGAGAACATACCCGGCCTGGGTACTCGTGTAATTCCGGCTATCAGGCCCCGTTCCAAGTACTCATTGGTCTTGTATGTGCATTCGTAAAGGTTGAGGAGGAATTCCCCCATTTCTTTCCAGCAGCCTACCTCATAGGCCCTCCAAAGAGGAGCATCACACGCATCTATTATCATGATTACATCTTTCTGATAATAGCTGTGCAGGCACTGCATCAATTCCTTCAGCCACATTTCCGCCAATGAATCTGTCCCTTCGCCTTCTGCTACGGAGCAAAACAGATCCTTCTCATAGTCTCTCATGTCCTCACGGTCCAGGAGAAATTGATTTTGCCTGAACAATTCCCGGATCCGATTACAAATAGCCTCTTCGCCTTCTTGAAAGGTTGAAAAATCCAAATCGTCTAAGCTGAGGTACAAAACAGGGTATGTCCCCTGCATTGCACGATATTTCTCATTCTCCCAAATATGCAGGCCCTCAAACAAATCTCCCCGTCCTTTGTACTTCACGGAAAAAAACTGTTCTACTGTCCTCATCAGCAACGTTTTTCCAAAGCGGCGGGGACGCATGATCTGGGTGATAACCGGGCCGCTTTCCCACCACTGCCGGATAAAATCCGTCTTATCCACATAAAATAAATTCTCATTTCGAATTTCTTCAAAATTATTCTTTCCAATCGCTATGGTTCTGCTCATTGCATCATGTTCCTCCTTATTATTGACTGCCAGGCAGGTTACGTTTCCTGATTTGGCGGGAAATCCCGAGAAAGGTCCTGGCGAAGAGCACGGGAAACCGCTACAAGCGCACCGGTACAGGTCTGTTCAGCACCATCTCCTCCGGGGAGACCAGACAATCATAGGCGAGGATCTGTACGCCCGCTTCTCTTGCTGCCAGAAGAGCATCGGCAAAGTCAGGATCCGTGTCCCGGTTGGGAGTAAAAAATCTTACGTGTTCCATCTGAATGAGAAACAGTACGGCCGCTTCTCCGGAAAAAGCGGTCAGCCCCCGGATATGTTTGGTCCCTCTGACAGTAGGCGCATCCGGAAAGAGTACCACTCCCTCCCTCTCAAGGGTCACGCCCTTGACTTCCAGAAGAGCCAGGGCCGGCGTAAAAAGAGCAAAGTCAAACCGGCTGCCGCCGCAGGGGTATTCCGCCCGGATCTCCGTCCCCGCCGGATACAGATTGCCCGCCTGCAGCCATTCCATCACAGCTGCATTCGGTGCCTGGCTGTCTATGTTGATGAGCCGGGCTCCTTTCTCCACGGCAATCAGATCATAGCGGGTTTTCCGACCGGGATTGGTGCTCTGCGAGAGATAAACCACCGCGCCGGGGATCAGAAGCTCCCGGCAACGGCCTGTGTTTTTTACATGTACCGTTTCCGTCTTTCCGTCCAGCTCCACCTGGGCGATGAAACGATTGGGCCGATCCAGAAACCGGGCTTTCCGTACACAGGCATATCTCACCTCAGCACCGCCTGAAGAAGTTTCCGGGTGTATTCCTGGCTGGGATGGTCATATATCTCTTCCACAGTACCCGACTCAATAATCCGTCCATTCTGCATGACCATCACCCGATCGCATAGAGAATATACCACATTCAGGTCATGGCTGATAAAGAGATAGCTCAGGTCCAGCTGCTGCCGCAGATCCCACAGCAGATCCAGAATCTGCGCCTGAATTGTCACATCCAGAGCGGAAACCGGCTCATCTGCCAGCAGCAGCTGCGGCTTTTGAATCAGAGCCAGCGCAATGGAAACCCGCTGCCGCTGTCCGCCGGACAGCTGGGCCGGTTTATTTTTCCCAACCTCCCCGTCCAGTCCTACCCGTTCCAGCATATCCCGCACCAGCTGTCTGCGCTCCTGCGCGTCGTGCCCTCCTGCTATGCGAAGAGGCTCCTCCAGAATCCACTCTATGGTCCTGGCAGGATTGAGACTGGAAAAGGGATCCTGAAATACCATCTGCGGTCTTTTGCTGTAGTGACGTATAGTCCCGGCTACGTCTCTCTTGGGAAGCATGCCCAGTACCGCTTTGCACACCGTGGACTTGCCGCAGCCTGACTCCCCCACCAGACCCACGATCTCCCCCTGGTTGATATGGAAGCTCACATCGTGCACCGCCTCGTAGTCATGCCGGCGGCCCAGCACAGAACCGTCATGGTACTGCACCCGCAGGTTCTCTACCTCCAGAATTTTTTCCCTCATGGCATTTCCTCTTTCCGGGTATGGCGGCAATCAGCCGCCGGGTATACGGGTCCTGGGGGTCATGGAAAACCGCTTCCGTCTGTCCCTGTTCCACAATCTGCCCCTGGTACATGACCGCTACCTGTTCACAGAGCCGCCGCACCACGGACAAATCATGGCTGATCAGCAGAATCGCCACGCCGAAGCGCAGGCTGACAGAGCGCAGCAGCTGCAGAATCTGTGCCTGAACCGTCACATCCAGGGCCGTTGTCGGCTCATCGCAGATCAGAAGTTTGGGATGGATAATCAGGGCGGAGGCAATCACTGCCCGCTGGCGCTGGCCCCCGGACAGTTGATGGGGATATTTCTGATAGGTCTGCTCCGGATCCGGCAGTCCCACTTCCTCCATCACCTCCAGGGCCTGCCGCTTCCGCTCCCCGGGGGACAGATCCGTATGGATCCTCAGCACTTCCTCCACCTGCCTGCCCACTCTGATCAAAGGATTGAGGCTGGTCATGGGTTCCTGGAACACGACCCCGATCTCTTTCCCCTGGACCGATCGAAGCTGTTCCCGTGAACAGGCGAGAAGATCCCGCCCGTCGAAAACCACCCTGCCGCTCATCTTCACATCCCGCCGCTCAATCAGGCCGGACAGAGCCATGGCGGTAACCGTCTTCCCGGATCCGGACTCTCCGACCAGGCCTAGTCTCTGTCCCTTTTCAATCTGCAGATCCACCCCCCGGACTGCTTCCTTCCCCGTAGTGAGGAACGTCACATGCAGATTTTCCAATTCAAGAAGCACGGTTTCCGCCTCTCATTCCCTCACTGAGCAGGCCAAAGCCCAGCACCAGAAGGACAATCGCCGCCCCGGCGCTCAGAGCGTACCAGGGCGCTGTAAGCAGGTAGCCCTGGGCCTCGTTCAGCATACGGCCCAGACTGGCGTCCGGCGGCTGCACCCCCATGCTGAGATAGCTCATAGACGCCTCCGCCAGCACGGCATTATTAAATCCAATCGCCACACTGGGGAGCAGTACCGGCAGAATATTGGGCAGAATATGGAAAAATAGAATCCGAATATCCCCTGCCCCCATGAGCCTGGCGCTTGCCACATAGTCCAGCCTTTTCTGTCTGGCTACCTCCGTGCGCACAATTCTGGCGAAACTGGGAATAAACAACAGTCCCAGAGCCAGGATGATGTGATACTTTCCGGAACCAAACAGGGCTACCAGCACCAGAGCCAGCAGAATGCTGGGGAAGGCGGCCAGAGCGTCGTTGAGGCGCATGATGATCTCATCGATCCACCCGCCATAGTATCCGGTAAGCCCGCCCACCAAAAGGCCCGCTGTCAGCCCGATCGCCACGGTGGCTGCTCCAATCAGCGCGGTAGCGCCGGCTCCCTCGACCACCCGGGAGAAGATGTCCCGGCCAAAGTTGTCTGTCCCCAGCGGATGAGCCAGACAGGGCTTGAGCATTTTCGCCTGGCTGTCCATGGCATTGGGATCATAGGGGGTCCATACCATCCCTATCAGGATAGTACCCAGCATGACAGCTGTGAGAATCATTCCGGCCTTCAAGTTTTGATTTCCCCGTATTTTCATTCCGACGCTCTTGCCTCTGACTCAGCCCAGGCGGACCCGCGGGTCGATAGTCTGGTTCACGATATCCGCCAGATAATTCATAAACACCACAATAAATGCGATCAGTACGACAAGGCACTGCACCACCGGATAATCCCGGTTCCCTATGCTGGCCAGCAGAAGTCTGCCGAGACCCGGCAGAGCGAATACCTGCTCCACCACAATGGAGCCAGCCACAATGTCCGCCAGGGTCATGGCCACAAAAGTCACCACCGGCAGAATGGCATTGCGGAGCACATGGGAGCGAATCACGCTCCAGCGGGAATTTCCCCGGCTGTAAGCCGTACGAACATAATCCGCCTCCATCTGGCTAAGAATGGACGAGCGCAGAAGCTTGGTAACCATGGCAGCCTTCGGGATGGCAATGGCCAGAGCCGGGAAGAAAAGGTATCCCAAAAATCCCCAGAAACTCTCATTCGGGCTGATAAAACTGCCCGGCACAAACCATTTCAGCACCAGACCGAACAGATAGGTAAAAAGAATTCCCAGAAAAAACGGGGGGATAGCCATAAGCACCTGATTGACAGCCACAAATACCCGGTCCAGCCGGCTGCCCTGAAAGCGGGCGAGCACAATGCCAAGCGGGACGCTGAGAACAATCACCAGAAGCCAGGCCATGAGGGACAAGGCGGCCGTGACGATGCCCTTGCCCTCCATGACCTGTTTCACACTCAGTCCGTAGCTGTAGCTCTCCCCCAGATCTCCCGTCACAAATCCGGCGAGCCAGTCCCCATAGCGCACAAACACATTCCGGTTCAGTCCCAGTTCTTCCCGCAGCGCTTCTGCCCGCTCCGGCGTATAGTCGGTACCCAGAAGGGTGCTGACCGGATCGGCTGGTATAATCTGGAATGCCAGAAAAGCCAGGCAGGATATGAGAAGCAGCGTGACCAGCAGCACGCCTGTTTTTCGAAGGATATACAAAATTTCCCCTTAGGCAGTTTTGGCAACCGTCGACATATCCATCACATACAGAGGATAAAATGCATATCCCTGCACATCCGGCTGGGTTACCACAAAATCTGCCAGATCCTGAATATAGACATTGGCGGCATTTTCCGTCAGAATGGCCTCACATTTTTTAAATTGAGCCGTCTGTTCTTCCTCGTCTGTTGCCGCCGCGGCGGCGGCATAGGCAGCGTCGTAATCCCCGTTTTCAAAGCCGATAAAATTCTTGGGGCTGTCACTGGTAAACCGCTGAAGCAGCGCGGAGGCCGTCAGGGTAGACGCGTCCATCCCATGGACCGTCGCCTCAAAATTTCTCCCCTGGTACACATCAGAATACCAGGCGCTGTTCTCCATCTGCTCAATGCCGGCGTCCACCATCCCTGTCTGTCGCAGCAGTTCCACCACCGCCTGGGCTGTATTCACATGGGGCGTATAAGCGGATACTACCGCAATCGTAAACTTCAGAGGATGGGAGGAACTGTACCCCGCCTGCGCAAGAAGATCCTGGGCTTTTTCAAGATCACAGGTATAATAGCCGGTAAGAGAATCATCGAAATACCGGCCAAACGCCGGGTACATGCTGCTGCCCAAGGCGGTTCCATGGCCATCTCCCGCCAGATCGATGACCATCTGCTTGTCAATGGCATAGCAAAGGGCCTGCCGCACCCGCACATCGTCAAAAGGAGGTCTGGCATTGTTGAGATAGAGGGCCTGAACCAGATTCATATTTCCCTCCAGCACGGTCAGATCCGACAGCTCCGCCACCTGACTTGCCTCCAGATGGGCCGCCATGTCGATGGCACCGGAGCGCAGACTCATCACCATCGTCTGTCCGTCCTCAATCACCTTGAAGGTTACCCGGGCTGATTTTGCTTTTTCTCCCCAGTAGTCGTCAAACCGCTCCAGAATGATGTTTTCCTGCACAGAGCGGGAGACAAACCGGAACGGTCCTGTCCCCACAATCCCGTCGGCCGGGTCACTGTCCCGGGGAATAATCGCGGCAGTCATATATGCAATAAATTCCGCATCCGGCGCGGACAGGGTGACAGCCACCGAACTGTCATCTACCGCCTCCACAGAGGAAATGCCTGCCAGTGCAGCCATCAGCGGCTCACCGGTCTCCAATCCGGCTGCTCTGGTCAGAGAATATACAACATCCCCGACCGTGACCTCCTGCCCGTTATGGAACCGCACCCCTTTACGCAGGGTAAAGGTGTATTGATCTGCGGCGTCATTCACGGTATAACTTTCGGCGACGGCGGGGATGAGATTTCCTTGTGTATCAGGCTTTACCAGCCCTTCATAGACATTAAAAAGGACTTCCCTGGTTCCTGCCAGCGACGAAGATACGTGCGGGTCAAGACTGCTGTCCAGATCAGAGGCTATGCCAACGATGATTTCGCTGTCATGTTCCTCGGTGGAGCCGGCGGCGGCCTGCGCTGACTGGCCGCCTCCGGTGATCCAGAGTGCCGCCGTCATAAATACCGCCACTGCAAAAGCGAGAATACGTCTACGCATGATTTACTCTCCTTATTGGCTCCATTATTTAATTTTTCTCCTTGCGGGGAGAGCATAGCATATTTTTTATACCGGGTCAACTACGAAAAAGCCTTTCACCGCAATTTTTCCCGGTTCTCGGTGTCCGGCCCTGTCCTTCCCGCCCGGAACGGCGGGCACTCCGGCGTTTTCACCCAAACCTCTTCCCTCCTGTTCCTGGCTGTACAGGTTTCCAAACCGCCCGGCCGGACTCTGCCTTCTCCGAACTTTGCCAATCTACTCCTCCGAGGCAGTTTTTTCTTCCGCCTGCCGGGTTCCGCCGTTGTTTTGCAGAAACACTTCCACCGGGGCTGCCAGCCAGCTTCTGCGTCCTCTGCATAGCCGGGACAGAGAAGGGAGCGTGCACAGCGTGCCGATCAGACAGACAATCATATCCTGCATGCTATCCCCCACCCCGGAGGTGGCAACGTGCTGCAGGTCCCTGCCAACCAGAGGCGCCAGGCAGTACTCGGAGATCTCCCACAGACCAGCTACTCCCATGGAGCCGAAAAACACAAACAGGACTGCCAGTTTTTCGTCTTTCCTCTCCACACAATGACCTGGTTTGACCATATAATAGACTGCCATGGCCAGAATACTCACAAATACGCCGGAGAGCATAT
>CAZGAM010000084.1:8187-9407 GCA_964523685.1 uncultured Oscillospiraceae bacterium
AAAATCAGGCTGATCGAACAATAGACAATGACAACCAGGCGGTACTGCCTGGCAGACAGATCCTTCATCAAAAATTTGGCAGGATATCCCTTTTCCTGAGAAACGAGGGGAGGAATGCCTTCTCCTTTCTGATTTTTCTGGGGCTTTCGGCTATAACGACACCAAGGAGATAATATTAAAGTCACAGCGAAGATCCGAATCCTGCTGGATGCAGAGGAGGAAGCAGCCCTGCCAGCAGCGATGGAAGCATACCGCAAAGCCTGCCATGTGGTCCCGGTATATACGAAGTCATGATCTTTGCAAAGCCTTATAACGCACCTTTCTGTGAGGAGTTCACACGGAGGTCTCTGATATGGCGCGGACAGCCTTGAAAGACTGTAATAGCCAGATACAAGACGATGCCTGCGCATCATTTTTTGGGACAGGCTGCTCCTGGCTCTCATTCGGAAAGCCTGCGATCCGCCCGGCATGGAAAAGCACGGGATTTTCGCTTTTTTTCTGAAAAACCAATACCCGGCTCAACAAACCGGGTATTGATTCTTATTTTGTATATTGATCAACGACAGTCTGAGCCGCCGCGGCATCATTGGCTACCACAAAAATCACATATTGTCCTTTTGTCACAAGGATCGCGCTGTCCAGTCTGGGGATGGCCTCCGGAACGTAATTGGCCAGAGCCGCTTTCTGGTCGCTGACCCGCTGCTGACACAACTCGGAGATCTGCTTTGCCGCCTCTTCGCTGGCTGCCTTTGCCAGGAAAATTTCCTGTCCGCTGGTGGGGTCAGCATACATAATACACGTTTCTACATCGGCTGCCTCGTAGCGGTAGGTGCTTGCCGCCACTTCCTGAATCACTGAATACTGGCTCATATCCAGAGTAAATGCGCTGCTGGCAGTCAAATCCTTGCCCAGCGCCTCCAGATCAATCTTTTTTTCTCCTCCCCCGCAGGATGCCAGGCAGAGAATAAGCAAACCCGCCAGCAGGCAGAGCCCCGCTTGTTTCCATCTTTTCATCAAAAATTTTGGCAGGATACCCCTTGTTCTGTAACAAGGGGAGGAATGCCCTGCGCTCTCCTTTTCTGATTTTTCTTTGGAAGTGCCCGACATTTCACTTGCTTTGTGCTATAATAATTTAGTAAAAGCGAGGTGTGTTGATGTTAGCCGGGACGGTGCCAGCGAAGATCCGGATCCGACCGGACGCGGACGCTGAGGCTGCCCTG
>CAZGAM010000085.1:0-5138 GCA_964523685.1 uncultured Oscillospiraceae bacterium
GAGGTTCCCTCCTCAAACGCTATATCCTCTACAGCGCCGCTGTCCGGGGTGTTTCCATCAAAATGAAGTACATATGTTTGCGGCACATAGTTCTCCACCCACTGAGCGGTGACATACACATCTCCCTCTACGGTAATCTGTGATCCGGGAGCGCAAATACTTCCTCCTACATCCCAGCCGTTGAAGGTAAATCCCTCCCGGGTAAAGGCACTTTCGGGCAATGTATAAACGCTGCCTGCTTCTGCCTGCCCTACCGGCATGGCATCCGGATTGTCCGCACCGCTTCCGTCAAAGTAAATTGCATAGACCGTCACCTGCTGCTCCGCCGGCTCTGTCACAGGAAGTCCCAAAGCAGCCCCTTCCGGAGCGGTTGCGCTCTCGGCGAGCTGAGGAGGTGCCAGGGGCTCTACGGCCAGGTTGCCATATCCATCGCTGGTCACCTTTACGACAGGATAGGCGGGATCCTTCCCCACATTCACAACCTGGGTACTGCCATCAGAGGTGGTGACAGCAGCTTGTACGCCGTCACTGGCATCTGTGGTAAGGAACAAAGTTACGCCCGCGTTTTTTACTGCCTCTTCCGCGTCTGGCTTTCCTACCGCAACCGCTTTTCCCTCAGCCGCTGCAGCCAGTTCACCCAGAGCCGCCGCATCCGTCTCATAATTGACCCCGATGAGGGTAATCTTCGTACTTCCCGCGCCTAAGGTCAGGGGCTTTCCCAGGAAAAGTTCTTCCGGCTGGTCCGGTACCGGCACTGCCCCCTCTACAGGATAGGATTCCGAATATTTTACATCCAACGCACTGCTGGAAGCTGTTCCCGATACATCCAGAACACAGCTATTGGTATATGTACTTTTCAACGCAGCAATCTGCTCATCACTGAGCACATCGCCGTTTACAGCGAGAATCGTAGGAGAGTCTCCCGCAGCCAGACTGTAGGCCCCAAGGCCTGCCATCATGCACAGAAGAACAGCCACTGCTACGACCTTCGACCATGTCTTTTTCATAAGGCGTACCTCCTGAAACAAGCGTGTTTATGTAACACTTTTGTTACAATTTGTTAATTACAGCCCAAATCTGTAACAATTCTATCATCTGCGAGACACTTTGTCAACAAAACTTTTCAAATAACTTGCATTTTATCACCGAAAGTTCCGAAATGGCTTCCATTTTTAACAAACTAATAACATATTATTTCAATAATAAGTTAACGAAAGGACATCCCAGGATTCTGGTCGCTCCCTGCGCATCAGCCCCTCGGAACCAGTCACCGTCAGAAAAACACACCGGGAAGACAGGGAGAGGAAAAAATTGGAAAAGGCGCACACCTCTGCGGCGTCAGATGGAATGAGAGGTTCCGTATCAAGGCGGGGTTGTTTCTCATGCCCTTGTCCAGCCTTTGCCATAACAGGGCTGTTGGCGTAGGTCCTGTTTTTCCAGGTCCCAGAGAAAAGCGGATGTTCTGCCCTCATTTTCCTGTTTACACCGAAGGGGTGTGCCTGCGGCGCATGTTCCAAGCGGCTTATCAGCCCTCTCACCTATAGGCTGTCTGGATGTCCGCACGGAAGGGCCGTCTTTCCTGCCCGGCAGGAAAGATCCCAAAATTCTCTATGCTTCTGTCAGGTGTCCCGCCGAATTTGTCCCCGTCTTAGAAAGACGGCTCTTCGCTGCTTTCTTTTTGCCAATTTTTCCTTTTCAATTTCCCTCTGGGCGTGGTACAATACACAGTAAACGCGGCGGACCGTGTGTGCTTTCCCGCTTTCCACCGACGGTGCTGACATGAGGTGCAACATGCGAACTTTTTTCTCTCTGCTGATGGCTCTGATCCTGGTATTTACCTGTTCCGGCGCCAAGCCGTCAAGGTCGGATTCCTCCCCCGCCTGGAATCAGAGCAGTCAGCAGGACAGAGGGAACAGCACGCTTTCAGATCATGCACCAAACTTCCACAAAGGTGCCCCCAGCTGGGAAAATATTGCCTATGTCCACTACGACCCCGAGTCCTTCTATGAGGGGGTAGAAAATCTTCTCTCCCTGGCTGGATCCGGTGACAGCCAATCGGTAATAGAATGGTATGACCGCCTCTACAATCAGCTGGTCACCGCCTTCACCCAGTCCACTATATCCTTCATCCACTACAGCGGCGACGTGACAGATGCCTACTGGTCCAAGGAGTCCCTCTACTGTCAGAGCCTCTATACCCAGATGGAGGACCGTTTTCTCACTGCCTGCGATCTGACGGAAGTGTTTGTATCCTATCAGCCCATCACGGAACGGGAAGCCGAGCTTTTGGAAGAAGAGTCGGCTCTGATCGACCAGTACTATGACTATATGGAAGATGCGCAAAACACCGTCTACAACTATAACGGGGAGAACTGGGACCTGGAAAAAATCACCGGTCCTCAGGGTATCGAACTGGTCGGTCAGAACTACGAGGGTTATCTGGAGATCTTTTTCGGGATTCAGCAGTCTGTCTGCAGCCAGATGGGTCCTCTTTACACCCGCATGGTGGAGATCCGGAGCGAGTTGGCACAACTGTATGGCTATGACAATTTTACCGATTACGCTTATGACCTTCTGTATGGCAGGGATTACACCGCTGAACAGGCGCAGAAGCTCTGTGACGATGTCAAACCCCTGTCCCGCACCTATTATAATATAGTATCTTCCCGGAAAGATCGGGATGCTGCCGCCTCTTTCTCCGACCAGGAAGCACTTCTGGCGGCCATGGAAAAGGTACTTGCAAAGCTGGACCCTTCCCTTCTGGATTCATGGCGCTTCCTTCGGGACCATCATTTGATAGACATTGGCCGGGGCGGAACCCGTATGGAAGTCAGTTACACAACATATCTATCGGAATATGAAGAGCCTTTCCTGTTCAGCACCCTTTTCGGCGACGAGATGGATCTGTCCACGCTTATCCACGAGTTCGGCCACTTTGAGGGCTATCTGTGCAGCCCGCCGCCGAATATCCTCATCGGGGACGGAAGCTATGACCTGATGGAAATTCACTCCACTGCCCTGGAAGCGCTTTCCACCTTCTGCTATGAGGATGTGTATCCGGAGGGCGCCGAAGCCATGCGGTCTGCCGTTTTGGGCCAGCTGCTGGAATCCGTTGTCAACGGGTGCATCTTTGATGAGCTGCAGAGAAGGGTGTATGAACAGCCGGATATGACTTCAGAGCAGATCAGCTCTCTCTATGCGTCGATCTGCTCCGAGTATGGCATCTATGAACCACTGGGCATCGACTACGCCTGGGTGTATATCTCCCATAATTTTGATGCGCCTCTTTATTACATCAGCTACGCAGCGTCTGCCCTGGCTGCTATGCAAATCTGGGATACGGCGCAAAACGATCTTACCCTCGGCGTAGAACTGTGGGAGGAAATTCTGGACCACGATGCCTTCACAGAATCCTACGCAGAGGTGCTCCATGACTGCGGCCTTCTTGTATTTACCGAAGAAAATGCGGTACAGCAGATCTGCTCTTCCCTTCTGGCCGTGCTGCAGGAAGATTCCTAGCTTGCCTGCTCTCCCCGGCAGCATCGGATCCGAAGGCCTCCGTGCGGTGCCTGCCCCTTCCCCTGGCTCCTCAGCCCTTCGCATGGCAGGCCAGGCAAATCAGGAACTGGAATTTCCAGCTCCTGCCTGGTCATGGGAGCAGGTACATGGCTGTCCCCCGGTAGGCCATCTCCTCTGACGGTCCCGCTCTCTGAGCCAGGAAACTTTCAACCATCGGGATCCGGCTAATACGGCTTTCCCTCAATCGGCGTCTTTCAGTACATTCACATTCTGAACAAGATAGACGCATCCGGATATAACCGTCAGCACGGCGCACAGCCATATCAAAATATTGGCAAGCGGCTCCAGCACCGGAGCATCCAGTGCCCGCAGCACCAGAATAGCCAAAAGAGACAGATCCTGGAATACGGTTTTGATCTTGCCCCAGATATTGGCTGCCACTACCTTCCCCTGCTCTGCCGCCGACAGGCGGATGCCGGACACCAGAAACTCCCGAAAGAGGATAATGACCAGAGCGGCAGGAGGAATCAGATTTTCCGGGATAAGCATAATCATAACCGAATAGGCGAGTATTTTATCCGCCAGAGGGTCCATAAATTTCCCGAAATTCGTGATCAGATTCTTTTTCCGGGCAATATAGCCATCTGCTGTGTCGGTAAGGGAGGCTGCCGCAAACATGCAGGTGGCAGCCCAGGCCCAGGCAGGACCCGGAAGCAGTAAAAAAATAACCATGAGAACGGTCATTGCAATTCTGGCAATGGTCAGTTTATTCGGCAGATTCATAGATTGATCGGCGACAGAACAAGAAGACCTCCTGTGTTCAAATCGCCTTCTCCTTTTTTCTTATTTTGATCGTTTTCCCCTTTGCATACGATGCCATCCAGATTTCCTGAAAGGATAGCCAATCCTTCCCTTGGGAAAACGCATGCCTTTTCCAGAAACAGCAGCCGGCAGCGAAAGAGGTCCACGCTTTTTCTGTCTGCTGCAGGTTCTAATTCATGGGGCAACCGCCCTCTCCTCTTGCTTTTGACAGGATACTCCTTGCGTTTAACAAGGAGAGCCTGTTTTCTCCTTTCTGAAATTCTTGGGGAAGTGCTTGAGAATCCTGCCTTCCCGGGTATGCATTATGCGCACCGTGAGTGGTCCCAAAAGCCCAGGAGTATTGAGGTACCTTAACCAATGCGGCTTATGATCGATCAAGGTGCTCTCGACGACACAGAACGGAAAATGGCATGGTGTTCTGGCTGGCTGCGGGAGCTATTGGACATAAGGGCCGGCAGAAAGGAACAACCAGATATCGCTCCTGTGGAAACAAGAGCGCAAAACCCAGGGGCTGTGAGGCAGATCCCCAGCAATCCCTCGTCAAATCCAGCTCGGCTGCTCTCCGATAATGAACTCGCTGGCAGCACTCGACAGTCAATTGAGCCCGTGCCCCAGAAAAACTACCCGGGACATCAAAGAGTATACACTTTTCGTACCCTTGAAAACAACCCCGCTTCAGAGTTTTTCTTTCGTGGAGGGCACCAGCCCCTTAACTGTTTAGGCAGGAGGAACCCAGTGCCGGACGGGAAGTCCCGGCAAAGAAACAAATCCTGCCGGAACTGCGGCTGCCGCATTGG
>CAZGAM010000085.1:5148-9405 GCA_964523685.1 uncultured Oscillospiraceae bacterium
CGCATTGGTGCCATGAACCTGCATACAGGGCCATCGAGTGGACCAGGGTGCCACCCTGCGGTTGGGCAGCACCGGATCGCAGGGGCACTGTCAGCCGTCCCGCAAGGCACGTCACGCGCAGGCTCCTGCCGGGAAGCCAAGGGAAGAACCTCGAAAAGGCATCTGCACCCTCTATTTTGGAATGGCACAGGCTCCCGCGTCTTGCGAAGGGGCATCTGGCTTCCAAACTGCATACCTTTTTTCTCTTCCGAAATCGGCAGAAAGTCACGCACGGAACGCCGGAGGGCTGAAAGTGGAGGACCAATTTCACCTTTACAACTATAAGAAAAGAAGTATAATACAGCCATGAGTACTCCGTATGTAGGCCGTTTTGCTCCCAGCCCCTCCGGGTATATGCACCTGGGGAATCTGTTTGCTATGCTTCTGGCGTGGCTGGATGTCCGTTCTCATCATGGAAAAATGATCTTTCGCCTGGAAGATCTGGATCCCTCCCGATCGAAAGAGGAATATGCCCAGGCCCTGGCGGAAGATTTGCGGTGGCTCGGGCTGGATTGGGATGAAGGCTGGCCGGATCCCGCCTTCCGGCAGAGCTCGCGAACTTCTATCTACGAACAGTCCTTCCATGCGCTGGAAGAACAGGGCCTTTTGTACCCCTGCTGGTGCACCCGTTCCCAGCGCCATGCAGCCAGGGCACCCCACCAGGGAGAAGCAGAAAGGGATGATTGCCGATGTCTGGCTCTGTCTGCCACTGAGCGGGCTGCGCACTTTGCCTCCGGCCGTCCCCCCGCCTGGAAAATTCATGTTCCTGCCCTTTCTGTTGCCATAGAAGATGGCCACTATGGGTTCTACGAACAAAATCTTGCCCAGGAGGGAGATTTCATTCTCCGAAGATCGGACGGGGTATATGCCTACCAGCTGGCTGTGAGTGTAGATGACATGCTCATGGGGGTGACAAGGGTTGTCCGCGGCTGGGATCTTCTGTCCTCCGCTCCCAGACAGGCATGGCTCATCCGGACCCTGGGCGGCGAGCCTCCCTGCTACTGCCACTGTCCTCTGCTGGTCCAGGACGGCGGAAAGCTGTCCAAGCGTCTGGGGAGCCTGAGTACGCAGGTACTCCGCCAAACCAGTCCCCAGGCTCTGGTGGGACAACTGGCGTTTTGGGCCGGACTGCTGGCCGCGCCGGAGCCTGTCACGCCCGAGGAACTGATTCCCCTGTTCTCCTGGAACAGGGTCCCCACAGAGAACATCCCCGTTTCCCACACTGACATCGCCTCTGCGTTCTGACCGGACTTACCCAAAATCCACTATTCTTCAGGAGGTTTCCCCATGGATTCATCTCTTATCCAGCGCCTTGCCCGCGGCGAATTGGACCCTCAGTTGACGAAACTATACGGTCCCCAACGTCTTTCCTCCTCGAGAGAGCGCTATCAATATGTGTATAATGCATTCTGCACTGCTTTCTCCCATGAACCTGCTGCGTTTTTCACAGCGCCGGGACGAACGGAACTGGGCGGCAACCACACCGACCATCAGCACGGATGCGTCTTGGCGGCCAGTGTGGATTTGGATATTCTGGCCGCGGCGGCACCGAATCGGGAGGGAAAGGTCCGTCTTTTGAGCGAACCCTATCCTTTTACGGAAATCGATCTGCGCCGGCTGGATCCAGATCCTTCTGAGCGCAACACCACGGAATCTCTTGTCCGCGGGATAGCCGCTCGCTTTGCCCGCATGGGCTGCGATTTCTCCGATACCGGATTTGATGCCTATGTGGTGTCGGATGTCCCGCGGGGCAGCGGCCTTTCCTCCTCTGCTGCTTTTGAGGTCCTTCTGGGCAATATCTTTAATGAGCTGTTTTACGAAGGCCGGTGTACTCCCCTGGCTCTGGCTCAGATCGGGCAATACGCGGAAAACGTGTATTTCGGAAAGCCGTGCGGCCTGATGGATCAAACTGCGTCCTCCGTAGGCGGGGTGGTAGCCATAGACTTTTATGATCCGGAAAACCCCGCGGTGGAACCAATCGAGCTGGACCTTCACGCCGCCGGCTATGCTCTGTGCATTCTGGACTCCGGCGCGGGACACGAAGATCTCACAGAGGAATACGCTTCCATAACCGGGGAACTGAAAACAGTGAGTCAGCAGCTTGGAAAAGAAGTGCTCCGGGATGTACCGGAAGACGAGTTCACTGCTTCCATTGCCTCCCTCCGGGCCAAGTGCGGAGACCGTGCGGTACTCCGGGCCATGCACTATTTTGATGAGAATGCCCGGGCCATTGACCAGGCTGACGCTCTGCGGGCAGGGGACTTTCACCACTTTCTCTCTCTCGTCAGAAACTCCGGTCTCTCCTCTGCTCTCTATCTTCAGAATGTAATTCCCACTGGCAGGACACGGGACCAGTCCCTCATGATCACCATTGCCCTGAGCAGTCATATTCTGGCCGGGCGCGGCGCGGTGCGTGTGCACGGAGGCGGATTTGGAGGCACTGCCCAGGCATTTGTCCCTCTGGACATGGTAGATACTTTCCAGAACCAGGTGCAGTCCGTGCTGGGTCCGGGTACCTGCCACGTGTTGAATATACGCCCGGTGGGCGGCGGCAAACTGGCCTAGGAATAAGACGATAGGGGAAAGCGGGATCCATGCTGGAACTGCCATGGAAATCGACCTCTCCCGTCGGTTCCATGCCCAAAAACCCGGTGCCCTTTTTCCGCCTTCTTCTTTAGGTTTCCTGGAACCATCTTACGCAAAGGAGCACGTCCCAAAATTGCGTGGGACTGATCCTTTTGAACTCAAGGTTTTCCCAGTACCCCAAAAAGGCGACAATCTGCTAATACAACCTAGCTTCAAGCTAACTTCTTGGGTGTTTAGGCTTTGGGGTGTCTGCCATTTACAGGGGTGAGTTGTAGCTCCTTCATAATTCGAAGGCATCTGTCAATACTTACCTTTTGATTGTACCTTGTAAGCATTTCATCATGGAACGTGCGAGCTCCAGGCACGTAATGGAGATCAGCAATGATTTCCTGAAACCTATTTCCAATTTCGACATCTTCTTTCGCCCGCTCGAATTTCCTCCCACCCTCCTTGTTGTTGCTGTTATTCCAGTTGTAATAGCTCGTACGGTAGATGTGGAAGATACGCAGGGCGGACGAAAGGCAGACACCCAAGGTCTTCATGCATGGCTGCTGCAACGCAAAATTCATGCAGCCGATCTTTTCTTCCAGGGTAGGTTCAGGCTTATCTACAGCGGATTGTTCTGGGGCTTTATTAACTTTGTTTCTTTTTTTTGCGAGTCAACCATAGTCTCCATCACGATGAGTCTGGAGGCCATGTTCGCATAGAGATCCTCACGGTCATACTCACCGGACTCGTACTTCTTCATCATTTCCCAAAATGTGATGTCCGAATCGTAGTCATCGATTTTGTTGTCAAATGGCTTGGGGTTTTTGGCACGTTCCACTGCCCTCATACCGGCACAGTTTGCACGAGACTCTGAAAGGATCTTTGTATCGAAGCCGAGCGCATTGTATGCTTGAACATAGCTTTTCCCGCTTTGAATCTGAGCATACATGTCCCTGTAGAACAGCGCGGTGTAACGGATGTCCCCATTCTTCGCAATCAGGCTCACATAGTTGGTCCTGGCATACTCACTGATTTCCGGGGTTTCCGGGATATTCCCTGCCTGCACATTCTCTTTCATGAAGTCCTCCTTGTCAGACGCCCAGCGTCTTACTTCGTTCTTTGGCTTTTTGGGCAGCGCTTTCCTTCATGCGCTCGTACTTCTCCGTTTCAACAGCTATGTACTGCGCAAGTTGATCGGAATATGAAATTTGGGGGGATGATAAACTATATTGAAAATATATAAATTTTTCCGGTTTGAAATAAATAGCGCAACTGTTTCAGGCTACTTTCTGCAAGCTCTTCCCATAGCCTGCGTTACAGGCATCGCATTTCTCATAGTTCGCTTTATCCAATTTAAAAAAAGGAAAATTCAAATTCAGTGGATGCAATTGTTATTACAAACTATCTTTACTTGCTATTTGACCGGACTCATAAGCCTTATTGTTTTACCCGATAACTTCTGGCTGCATATTTATGACGGGATATTTTTGGGCAGATGGAGTGAAATGGGAAAGATATTCCAATTTGGCCAGATAAATTTTGATCCGTCAATTATAAAATGTTTGACTGGAGAACTCTCCTTGGGAAGTTGGGTCAAAACCATGCTGATCGGCAATATTGCGATGTTTGTTCCGTTTGGCTTTT
>CAZGAM010000086.1:0-2339 GCA_964523685.1 uncultured Oscillospiraceae bacterium
TTGGGCGGTTGTCTGTCATGAAATGAGGGGAATGTCGTGTGCAGCCAATCCCAAAGCAGACTTTTTACCATGAAAATGCCCTGCCCATGGTTTTTCATGCATGGTGGAGGGCGTAGCCCCTGGGCGTTTTCTCAACAGAGTCAACCCTTATGCCTCTGACGCCTTGTTCTTCCCGGACCGGCCGTTTTTCGAAGGACTCAACCGCATAGGGAGATTATTCTCAACTTTTCAGGTGTCAAGCCTATCTTTTCCCGCCTTTATTAGAGAGGTTTACAGCCGTTATGCCTTTCAAATCATCAATTGGTTCTTTGGCTATTCCATATACGGCTCAAGTCAATTATAAACCCCGATTGGCACCGGTTTCAAGTAAATATCTAAAACTTTCTTCTGCCAAGGGACCACGCAAATTCGAACGATTTGCCTTCCAGGTCTCTCCGTGTGCCTCGACTCCATTTCACAGAGTTTTCGTACCAAAAAAGGCCTTCCTCCCCCATTCCTTCCGTCCCTATTATGTCCCTAGCGATTCTGTAAGCTGTTGGTCTTCGGTTTGTTTCGCAGCCTTACCCTCGCCTGTAGCCTGGAAATAATTCCTGTTCGCCGGGGTAGAGGTTCACCCACGGGTTCATTCCTTCTCCCATATCCCGCTTTCTTCCCGTTCCACGCTGCATGAACCCATTTCACCTAAACTGCTCCAGAGAAGCCGCCCGGGAAATGGAAAATTCGGCTCCGCCCCTGGTTGGCCTCTCTCTGGACTCAGATGACCACAGGGTACCCTCCGGTAAGGGGCTGGAAAAAGCCGCCTGTCCCTCCTGCCTGTGCTTCTTTGCCGCCGGTGAGGCCCTCTTTTTCCCCCAAAGCGGCAGCTTTCTCCGCATTCGGCGTGTTCCCGCCAGCCCGGATCCGCTCGCCGCTGGCAGGCGAGAGGCGCCACTTGCCCCGACTGAAACGCAGCGTGCTGGAAACGGACCAGCTCCGGACATCTGCTCCAAGATTTCCGCTCTCGCGGGGAAGAGTGCGCATTGCCCTCTCCTATCCCCATGGTCTGGAACCTGCCGCTGATAGGATCCGGCAGGCACCCGCGGGACCGGGATGCTGCGAATCCAGCTCTGTTTGCTCCGCTTCCGGCCGAACCCCTGTCCTGCCCTCCGGAACAATCCAGCTGTCCGTGCGGATTCGGTACCCACTCCCCTTTCCTTTGGGCAGCGAACCACAATGCCGCAGGGCCGTTCAAGTCAAAGATGCTGCCAGCACAGGTATAGTTGTTGGTACCTTTATTCTTGGTGAAAGCGCTCTTATTTCCGTGCATACCTCCTCCTGCAATGGAATCCGCCCCATCAAAGCCCGGCTCGCAGTTTTTGCCGCACGGCGCAGCTGGACACTCCTGCCCGCCCAGCCGCCGAGCGGATTGATTTCAGAAATCCGGATACAGTTTGCGCAATACCTTTGCACGCTTGATACATTGCCATGCGCTACCGAAAATGAACCTTGACAGGATACCCAGTCAAGCCTTATAATGAGGTTAAAAAGGAGCACTGCAGCCTGCGCGCTCCCCGTAGTAACCGGTAATATCAGGACCGTCACCGTACCGGGTGGCGGTTCCTCTTTTCTATGCAAATTGCAGCCTGCAAGACGAAACAGCCAAGACAAAGCGGGCTTTCATTTGCGCAGCCAAAGTCCCAGGAGGACTTAGAAAAAAGACAGGCTTCGGCATGCTGCGCTGCAAAAGCTTGACGGGACGAAAATCAGACAGCAAATGCGCTAATATGACCCAAAGCTGCAATAGACAGCGTGATGGTCCCACAGGCAGCAGGAACCGAATGCCCAAATGCCCTTGGCCCCGATGCAGGGATCGTGAAGAAGGAGAGTAACAGCACATGTATCAGAAAATGGACAGAGCCAAGAAAAAATCGAGTCCTTACTCTGCAGCTATCACGAAGGAACAGTTTCTCTTTTATGAGATGAGAACGACAGCAAAGCTTGTCTCTGAGGGGCTGGCGGAAGGGCAGGTCGTTGACCGGATTACAACGGAAAACCTCTTCCAGTATCCCACAGAAAAGTCTGTGCGGGAAATAACGTTTGCCTGTCTGCGCAGGTTAAAAGCGCTGGAAAATCCACAATTAACGGCAGCCATTGCATCTCGGCCGAGCGCCGAGGCCAAGCAAATCTGCCTCTATGCCATGATGAAGCAGTATCGGCTTGTTTGGGACTTTATGATCACCGTGGTTGGAGCGAAGTATGAAACCAGAGAGTTGTCCTTTGGCCGCATGGACTTAAACTCTTTTATGCTGCGCCTGCAGGAACAGGATGATTGGGTCGCCTCCTGGAGTGATGCGACCATC
>CAZGAM010000086.1:2349-9291 GCA_964523685.1 uncultured Oscillospiraceae bacterium
GCTGAAGCAGGTGCTTACAAAAATACTGGTCGAGAATGAGTACCTGGACAGTACATCCGCGGATCATCTGAACCCGGTTTTGATCTATCCGATGTTGGAAAATGCGATCCGCGCCAGCCATGACACCCGGGCGCTGGCGGCCTTTTCCTGCCTGGCATAAGGAGATAATTGATGTGAGCAGCTTAAAAGAACGACTGGATCTTTTGCGCGAAGAGATTCAAAAAGACGACTTTTTGGATGGAAAGGGCCTGAGCAACGAGGTGAACATTCGCATGTTCTGCTACGATCCCCAGGAGGAAATGACCGTCACGCATTTCATTGAACAGATAAAAACAGACCCCTCTCTCAATTGCAGGTTGATAGACTGCAACCTGTATAAAATATTCCTCTCCCTCTGTGATGATTTGGATATTACAGATGCCATCCCGGAAATGGAGGAAGCCGACGGGGATTGTTTCCTTTTGGAGCAGCTTCACTCCGCCATCGGGGAGAGAGAATTCATCGAAAAAATCCAGTACGCCCCGCATCAAAGAGGAGACATACTGATGCTGACCGGTGTAGGGGATGTGTTCCCCTTCATGCGGGTACATTCCCTGCTGGAAGCACTGCAGCCTCACTTTTCAGACATTCCGATTCTGGTCCTGTACCCTGGAGAGTTTGACGGCCATTATCTGAAACTGTTCGGTAGGCTGACGCCTAACGATTACTACAGAGCTTTCAACATTTTCTGAAGGAGGAGATAGAAGAGATGATCATTCGCAATATGTTCGCAGAGGATATCAACCGGCCCATCAACGGCGTCATCAAAGTCGATCAGGATGCGTACAACGTCATCGAACAGGAAGTGCGCGAGTACGTCATTACCCGGGAACTGAAAAAGCATTTCATCAGCTTCTTTGACTGCTACAGCGAGGGGTATGAGTCGCCTACGGCTGATATCGGCGTGTGGATCTCCGGTTTCTTTGGAAGCGGAAAATCCCACTTCCTGAAGATGCTTTCCTACCTCCTTGAGAATAAATCCATCGGTGGAACGCCTACCGTCGAGATGTTCCGGAAAAAGTTTGAGGATGATCCCGCCACCTTCCTTCTGATCGACAAAGCGACCCGCGGAAGGACGGAGACCATCCTGTTCAACATCGACATCGAAGGCTCCATCAATAAAGACAAGACGGCGGTCCTGCGTGTCTTTGCCAAGATGTTCTACCAGCATCTCGGCTTTTACGGCGAGAATCTGAAAGTGGCCATGCTGGAGCAGTACATCGATCAAATGGGCAAGACCGAACAGTTCCGCCGGGCTTTTGAGGAGAAAAAGGGTAAGCCCTGGATTGAGCAGAGAAAAGCCTTTGCGTTCAACGGCCGGTTTATCATCCCGGCTTTGATGGAAGTGCTGGATATGAGCGAGGAAGACGCGAAGCGCTGGTTCAATGACAAAACCGCGGTAGAGTTTTCCATTGCCCATCTGGTGGAAGACATCAAAGCCTATCTAAATAAGCAGCCGGATGACTTCCGTCTGGT
This sequence comes from uncultured Oscillospiraceae bacterium, assembly GCA_964523685.1. Classification (GTDB taxonomy): domain Bacteria; phylum Bacillota; class Clostridia; order Oscillospirales; family Oscillospiraceae; genus CAJOIG01. Next base: position 3,865 of record CAZGAM010000086.1, read on the forward strand.
CTTCCTGGTAGACGAGGTGGGACAGTACGTCGGGACAGATACCGACATGCTCCTCAATCTCCAGTCTCTGACGGAAAAAATCGGCAGCGAATGTGGTGGCAAAGTGTGGATTATCTGCACCGGCCAGGAAGCGATCGATGAGATCATCAAAGTTCGCGCGGATGAGTTCTCCCGAATTCAGGCGCGCTTCAAAACGCGCCTTTCCCTGTCCTCTTCTTCTGTGGATGAAGTCATTCAAAAGCGTGTCCTGCAGAAGAAGCCGGAAGTGGAGAAAGCCCTGGAGGCTCTGTATGACGTGAATGATTCGGTCCTGCACAACCTTTTCAGTTTCACGGACTCCATTTTGGATATCAAGGGCTTTTCCTCATCGGATGAGTTTGCTGTCAACTTTCCCTTTGTCCCGTACCAGTTTCTCATCATGCAGAAGGTATTTGCGCAGATCCGGAAACACGGCAACTCCGGCAAGCACCTGTCAGGCGGGGAACGCTCCATGCTGTCCGGCTTTCAGGAGGCCGCGCAGGCAGTTCAGGACCAGGACGAATACGCGCTGGTCCCGTTCTTCCGTTTTTATGATACGGTGCACACCTTTCTCGACAGCTCGATCCGCCGGGTGATCGAACGCTGTGAAAAGGCCGCTTCCCTTGGCGCGGGGATCGAAGCGATGGATGTGGATGTGCTCAAGCTCCTGTATCTCATCCGCTATGTGGATGACATTCCGGCCAATGTGGACAACCTTGTGATCCTGATGGCGGACGATATCCGAACCGACAAAATCATTCTGCGCGGCAAAGTCCGAGAATCGCTGAACCGGCTCCAGAGCCAGAACTATATCGGCAGAACCGGTGATGTGTATCACTTCCTGACCGATGAAGAACAGGATATCCAGAAGGACATCAAAAACACCGTCGTGGACACAGCGGCCATCGTCGAGCGGATCGCCCAGATGATCTACGCTGACATCTATCAGACGAAAAAATACCGGTACGGCAAGTACGACTTTGACTTTGATAAGATGGTAGACGGGGTGACCGTAGGCGCAGTAACCGGCGGGATGAAGCTGCGCTTCCTCACGGTTGCCACAGACGCGGTGGAGAAGTCTGAGCTGCGCCTGATGACGGAATCCAAAGGCCAGGCCATTGTGGTGCTGTCCGGTTCTTCCTATTACGAGGCGCTGGAAAACGCCATGAAGATCCGCAAATTCGTCAAGCAGCGCGACGTCTCGCAGCTTCCCAAGTCTATGCAGGATATCATCCGCGGTCAGCAGAGTGAAGCCAGCCGGTACGAGCTGGCCGCTGTGGAGGACCTGAAAAAAGCCATTGTTAACGCGGCCTTTTATGTGGATGGGGAACATGTGGCGATCCGAAGCGGCGATGCAAAGTCCCGCATAGATCAGGCGCTGGAGTACCTGGTCTCACATGTGTACAGCGAATTAGGTCTCATTGAAAAATACGCGGAGACAGATGCGGATATCATTGAAATTCTGAACGGCAATTTTATTGCCGGCGCGGAGGCGAACCGGGGCGCGGCTGCCAAAATCGAGGAATACCTGATTGTGCAGGACCGGATGAAGCTTCCTACATCCATGTTTGATGTGCAGAGCCGCTACCAGGGTATTCCCTATGGTTGGCGTGAGATTGATATCGCTGCGGCCGTGGCGCTTTTGATCAATCAGCAGAAAGTAACGATTAAATATGGGGGCGCGACGATTCAGCCCAATGACCCGAAGCTCCCGGATATGCTGCGCAAGAGGAGCGAAATTGGCAAGACCAGCATTGCCAAGCGGCAGGTTGTGAACGCGGTCAAAATGAAATCGGTCAAAACTCTCCTCCGGGAATACTTTGACGTGATGGACGTGCCGGATGATGAAGACAGCCTTGTATCTTTCATTGTCCGGAAATTTGAAGAGCAGAAAGCACACTATGAAGCGCTCCTGCAGCGTTATACCCCAGACCGCAGGTACCCGGATAAGGGGAGAGTTCTCTCCGCCCTCCAGCTGACAACCGAGGTTCTCTCCCAGCAAAAAGACAATATCGCGCTGATTGACCGGGTATTGAAATTGGAGGATGAACTGCTTGACAGCAAGGAAAATCTCCAGGATGTGGAGAGTTTCTTTAAGACGCAGGTCCAGATTTTCGATGCGGCGGCCCAGATGGAGGAAGACCTTCAAAATGAAGTGGATTATCTGTCCCGCGAACCGGAGGCCAATGAGGCCCTCAATAAGATTCGCTTAATCGTTTCGGTACAGGGTGGCTTTCATTATAAGAGCATCCCGGAACTGAACGATCTTATGGCTGTGGTCCGGGAAGGGCATGACCGTCTGCTTGCAGCCAAGCGTGTGGAGATCAACGACATCATCACCCAGTGCATGGGCGCGGTGCATCAGGCAGGCAACAGTGACTGCAGGGTACAGGATCTTATAGCAAAAGCGGATGAATACTTCTCCCAGCAGAGGCAGAAGGTAAAGGACTATCAAAGTCTTGCCCTTCTGGATGGCTTGATCCCTCCGATGCTGCAATATAAGGATACTGTGGTAGCTCAGATAGAGAACCTGACGCAGCCGCCTGCGCCGGTTGACCCGCTTGTCAAGAAAGTGATCCGCTCTTATAACCGTTCTGTCATATTCCCCGCAAAACGGCTGGAAACGCCGGAAGAGGTAGACGATTACGTTGAGAAAATCCGCAGTCAGCTGAAGCAGCTTTTGGAAAACTGTGACGGCATTCAACTCCAATAGCGCTCTGTTGCGGAATGATCCCTGCGAGGAGAGAAGTGTTCCCCAAAAAGTTCTCTTGCCACCCCGCCGGAACCCGTCGAAAGCGAACAGGAAAGCGTTTTCTCCCCTGCCACTCCTGCTTGGCCGGGCAGACCGTATAGTTCCAATCAGGGAGAAATGCATCCCCGGGCAGAGGGACCAATGGGGAATTCTTCCTCTGGGATTTTGGGGCTTTGCCGCAGGACCCGACTCGGCTGCAGTCCCGATCAAGCTAACCGTCATTTCCAGAGGTTCCGAGGGGCGCCCTCACCCATCTTTGGAGATATGGCTGAACAGTCTGGGTTGAACCTTCTTCCACTTCGTCGGTCCCTGGGGGAAGCGGCATTCGCTCAACTCAAGTTTGGTCTCCTCTGCCACTTTCTGCAGTTCCCCTTTCCAAAGGCGGCTGCCTTTCCCGCTTCTCTCCCCCACATCGGCGACTATCAAGTGCCGATGCGCGTGTGGATATTGCTCGGCCCCTATCTCCTCCCACCAGGCGCGAATCGTATTGGCAGCAAACTGGCCGGTGTCAGCACGAATGCCAACTCGTACATACCACTCTCTGCCGTCATCTCCATGTGATCGCATGACTCTTCAGCGGGTGATTTTCAAGAGCCGTCTGCAGGCCGAATCTTTAGGTAGGTGGAGAGGAAATGGTTGCCACTGATTTCAGCCCTGTACTACATGCAATATAGCCGCCAGACCTCCAAAACATGTTTAACCTTTTTCCACAGGCAGTAGGATGGGGATCAAGAGGTGCAAGGCCATTACACAGGCAGAGGTGCAAAGATAATCGTAATCAGGAGGTGAGGTAAGTGCTTTTCCAAGAAGCAGCATTTGACCTAAAAGATGGACAGAAGGCACTGCTTCGCAGTCCCTGTGAGGAGGATGCGGAGAAACTGCTCCGATTTATTATCCAATCGTCCGGGGAGACAGATTTTTTATTGAAGTCTCCAGAGGAGTGGGCAAACTTCTCTGTGGAACAGGAGAAAGCTTTCCTAAATGAGATAAACAACAATGAAAATAAATTGATGATCGTTTGCTTTCTGAACGATAAAGTAGCCGGGAACTGTCAGATTTCCTTTTACAAATTAAGAAAAAATTGTCATAGGGCAACTGTTGCGATTGCTGTTTTACGGGAATACTGGAACCTTGGCATTGGAACAAAGATGTTTGAGAAGATGATTGAGACAGCCAGAAGCCGTAAGGGTATGCGTCAAATTGAGCTGAACTTTATTGAAGGAAATACCAGAGCAAGAAGTCTGTATGAGAAAATGGGCTTTCGTATTACAGGAGTTATGCCGGATGCTGTTTGTTTGAAAGACGGTACTTTTGTGAATGAGTACATGATGGTAAAGAAATTGTGATCCACACAACCTCCAGTTTATAAATGGGATTCACCTGCCAAACAGGGAGACCGCATGATCTCCCATAAAGGTGCTCGTTTAAATTCAAAAAAAAAGAAAGCCATTCCCATAATTATTCGTTATTCGTTTGAATCAAAGCGCAGAGGGTCAGGCACTCCGGCTACTGTTTTGATTGTAATCTGTCTTTTTCTAAATTAGAAACATCTTCATCGACTATCCTTCGAAAGATTCGCGGATATCAGCTCGAGAAGCAATGCGAATTTCATATCAGACAGGGAACCGCCTTCCTGGAAGGAAATTCCTGAACGGGTGAATTTGTATCATTTCTCCTGGACACAAGCATATGCATCTATTTATGAATATTCATGCCTGTCAGAAGGCTTTTCTCATGCGATCCTGCAGAATTGTCAGTTTCATCCATTACCGTCTTTTGAGTTGGCGTACGGAGCTTCAAAAATCGCAATGGATGGTGTCGTTTCCTGCCTCATCATCTTTCCTCCACTGTACAGGACGAATCCATACTTTCTTCTCACGGCATGGTACACCAGTCGGTCCGTATGATATTTTGATTATATCCCAGGGATTACAAGAACCATGACCGTGGTAACGCATCATATAAAAAAATTCAGACGAATACCAGGTATTCAAGTGAAAGACTGAATTTGATTTACAACCGTGCGCATTTAGCCCAAGGCCGGAAAAGCCCCCATATCCCTTTTTGATTTCTGTATAAATCGGACAAAATGTACCTGTTGCACGGAATATCATCTACCCTGTAAACTGAATTTCCAGAAAGCCATGACCGATTTACCACTATTTGTTCCATTTTTAAAATAGAAAAAGTCCAGTATTTAATCTCAGGAATTGAGATGGTACGAAACCATGGAAGTTAAAATTTCCGATTCCGAATTCAAGATAGCGATCACTTCATCCAATTTCTGCACAAGTATTTTCTTATCCTTATTCAATAGCTTAACCTCAGGATTATCTTTGAGCTGCGTTTTAAGTTTTCTCTCTTCAGCGGTGTCGTACATAAGAAGACGTTTATGCTCTTTTATTTCCCTTGTCAGCTCTTTTATTTCTTCTTTCAAATTTACATACATTGCAATCTGATTCTCATTCTTCAAATCCAATGATTTTATTTTTTCTATTAGTTCTGAGGAAGTTTTGATTGCTTTTTTATATTCTGCTTCTGCCGTTTCAAGTTTGCTAAGGTGTATTTTCAACAATTTGTTTTCTGAAACAAGTCTCTCTAATTTATCTCTGGATATTAATGCGTATTTTGCCTCATCCATAGCAAAAGACCTCCTT
>CAZGAM010000087.1:0-938 GCA_964523685.1 uncultured Oscillospiraceae bacterium
GGTAATGCACTTTGTGGACAAGCTTTTTATGCTGGTGCAGCAGAAATTGGATGCGATGAACGCCGACATTCAGGAGAATCTGATCGCCATCCGGGTTGTCAAGGCGTTCGTACGGCAGCACTATGAAAAGCAGAAGTTCAAAAAAGCCAATGACGAGCTCACCAAAGTGAATCTGAAGGCAGTGGGTGTCGTCATTGCCATGAGTCCTCTCGCTACGATTCTGCTCAATGTGGTGACGCTGTGCATCTACTGGTTCGGCGGCCGCATGGTAGCCAATGGGACCCTCCCTTCCGGACAGTTATTGGCAATCATCAGCTATATAAGCCAGATCCTGATGAGCGTGATGATGTTCTCCATGGTGCTTATGCAATACACCCGGTCCAGAGCCTGCGGCAAGCGGATCGCCGAAGTACTCAATACCGTACCGGACATTCGCAGCGATCCCAAAGCAGAGGCCCATGCGATCACCAGGGGGCACGGCAGTGTAGAATTCAAAAATGTGCATTTCCGCTATACCCACACAGGCAACGGCGAGGATGTGCTGAAAAATATCTCCTTTACCGTCGAACCCGGTGAGACGATCGCCATTGTAGGCGGTACCGGTTCCGGAAAGTCCAGCCTGGTGAATCTGATCCCCCGCTTTTACGATGTAAGCGAGGGGGCCGTGCTGGTAGACGGGATCGACGTGCGGGACTATCGAATCGAGGATCTGCGCGCCGGCATAGGGATGGTTCTGCAGAACAATGTGCTGTTCTCAGGCACCATCCGGGAAAACATTGCCTGGGGCAAACAGGATGCTACGGACGAGGAGATTATCTCTGCCTTGAAAAACGCCCAGGCCTGGGAATTTGTCTCCCAGATGCCCAAGGGACTGGATACCATGATTCTGCAGGGCGGCACCAACGTCTCCGGCGGCCAGAAGCAGCGCCTGTGCATTG
>CAZGAM010000087.1:948-6482 GCA_964523685.1 uncultured Oscillospiraceae bacterium
TCCGCCACCCCGCCATTTTGATTTTGGATGACTCTACCAGTGCTGTGGACTCCGATACGGAGCAGCGCATTCGGGAGAGCTTCTCCAGTACTCTTTCGGACACGACTGTTTTCATAATCGCGCAGCGCATCTCCTCTGTGGTCAATGCAGATAAAATTGTCGTCCTGAACGAGGGCGAAATAGAGAGCATCGGGACCCATCAGCAGTTGATGGCCGGCAGTGCGATCTATAGGGACATCTATACTTCTCAGGTAGAGGAGGCGCTTTCCAATGGCTGAAAAGAAAAGTATCTGGGCCCAGCTGAAGGACCGTCTGGGACAGGACAGCGCTGACGTCGGCGAGGAGAACATCTATCGGCACGGGCACGACAGTGGAGGCAGGGATTTCCACAGGCCGAAGGATACCAGGGGTACCCTGGTACGAATTCTGGGCTACGCAGGGAAAAAGAAGGGCCTTTTTTTCCTGGTGATTGTGCTGATGCTGATCTCCACCGGCTGCTCCCTCGCTGCCAGTTATTATCTCCGGCCCCTCATTGATGACTACATTGTTCCCCTGATTACCCAGCCGGAGAAGGACTTTTCCGCTCTGGCCGGCCAGCTGGCCATTCTGGCGGGAATCTATCTGGCCAGTGCCATAGCCACCTATTTTACTTCCCGCACCTGCATGACGCTCTCCCAATGGGCTACCAACGCCCTGCGGAAGGACCTTTTCGCTGCGCTGCAGGAGCTGCCCATCACCTTCTATGACGAACATACCCACGGCGAGCTGATGAGCCGCTTTACCAACGACGCCGACAATGTACAGACCTGCCTGGAGCAGGGAATTGTCCAGTTCCTGTCCGGAATTGTGACTTTTGTGGGCACCATCGTGCTGATGATCTCCCTGAGCTGGAAGCTGTTTCTCATCACAGTGGTAACTATTTTCCTCTCCTTTGTTCTCGTGCAGGGCGTAGGCCGGTACTCCAGGATTCTCTTTCAAAAGCAGCAGTCCTCCCTGGGCACTCTCAACGGCTATATTGAGGAGATGCTGGACGGTCTGAAGGTCGTAAAGGCCTTCAGCTATGAGGACCGGGCCAAGAAAAAGTTTGACGTTCTCAACGATGATTACCGGGAAAACGCGATTTTCGCCAATTTCCTGGGCAATCTGATCTTCCCCACCATGAATGCGGTGATGAATCTCTGCTATGCCGTCACTGCGGTGCTGGGCGGCTTTATGACTCTCTCCGGTTCCTTTACCATAGGCTCCCTGGGGGTATACCTCAACTACATCCGCCAGGTGACCATGCCCATCAATATGATGAGCAACCAGGCTATTAACCTGTTCTCTGCCCTCGCCGGTGCAGAGCGCATATTCGCCATTATCGATCATGAGCCGGAGATCGATGAGGGCACTGTTTCCCTGGTCACCGCCAACCGGGCACCGGACGGCACCATAACAGAGACCGGACATGGCGAACGGACCGGGTTCTGGGCCTGGAAAATCCCCCAGGAAGATGGAACCTGCCGGTTCCAGGAAGTCCGGGGCAGCGTGCGCCTGGAAAATGTCTCCTTCTCCTACGAGCCGGAAAAACCCATTCTCCAGGATTTCACGGTCTGGGCGGATCCGGGCCAGAAGATTGCCTTCGTGGGCTCTACGGGAGCCGGGAAAACCACGGTTACCAACCTGATCAACCGCTTTTATGAGATTGACAGCGGTCGAATCTTGTTTGACGGCATCGATGTGAGAGATATCCAGAAAGCCGGCCTGCGCCGGAGTCTGGGGATTGTCCTGCAGGATACGAATCTGTTCACCGGCACGGTGATGGAAAATATTCGTTATGGAAAGCTGGACGCCACGGATGAGGAATGCGTGGAGGCGGCCAAAGTGGCCAACGCCCACGGTTTCATCAGCCGTCTCCCGGACGGCTACAATACCCTGATCACCGGCAACGGCCAGAACCTGTCCCAGGGTCAGCGCCAGCTGCTGGCGATAGCCCGCACCGCGGTGGCCAAGCACCCGGTAATGATTCTGGACGAGGCGACCAGTTCCATCGACACCCGCACGGAAAAGCTCATTGACCGGGGTATGGACGCTCTCATGGAGGGGCGCACGGTATTTGTGATTGCCCACCGGCTGAGCACTGTCCGCAATGCCCAGGCCATTGTGGTGATCGAACACGGGCAGATCGTGGAGCGCGGGAGCCATGAAGAACTTCTGGCCCAAAAGGGCCGGTACTATATGCTCTACACAGGGCAGAGTGAACTGGATTGACGGCGATGGAATGGATATGGGAAAACGGACCTGACCTGACAGAGCAGGACAGCTGGGATCGGCTGCTCTCCGAATCCGGCGGCTGCCGGAAATGCGCTCTGGAAAAAGGACGCAACCATCTGGTGTTCGGAGTAGGCAGCCGGAACGCCCCGGTCATGCTGATCGGGGAGGGACCGGGAGAGCAGGAGGACCTGCAGGGCGAGCCCTTCGTGGGACCGGCGGGGAAGCTCCTGGACACCATGCTGGAGATCATTGACCTGGACAGGACCAAAGTCTACATCACCAATATCGTAAAATGCCGCCCGCCCCACAACCGGGATCCCCTGCCGGAGGAGGAACAGGCCTGCCTGCCCTGGTTGCGCCGGCAGATCGCCCTGGTGGATCCGAAAGTGCTGGTACTGCTGGGCAGAATTGCCGCCACTTCCCTCATAGACCCGGATTTCAAAGTGACCCGGGACCACGGCAAGTGGTTCGAGGTAGAGGGACGGCGTGCCATTGTGCTCTATCATCCCTCCGCCCTGCTCCGGACCCCCTCCTGGCGCCCGGATGCTTTTGTGGATCTGAAGACTTTGCAACGGGAGATACAGAATTTTTATGTTTGAACTGCATCCGGTCACTCTTGCCGACAAGGCGTGGGTGGACTCTATGGTGTTTGCGGAAAATTCCCGCAGCGCAGACTATAATTTCGGAAATATTTTCCTCTGGGACCAGGCGTTCCACCAGCGGATCGGCCGCTGCGGCCAGAGGATGGTAACCCTCCTCTCTTACGACCATCTCCCCTTTTTCGCCTGGCCCATCGGGACGGGGGATCCCCGGCCTGTTCTGACGGAGATGGGACAGTATGCGTTCCAGCACGGCTTTCCCTTTGTTCTGCGGGGCGTCACAGCGGACCACCTCTCCCTGGTGGAACAGGTCATCGGCCCCCGGGCCGTTGTCACGCCGGAGAGAGCTGTCTGGGACTACCTCTATCTCGCGGAAAAACTGGAAACGCTCTCAGGCAAACATCTGCACGCCAAGCGCAATCATATCCACCGATTTGAGGAGAACCATTCCTGGCGCTTCACGCCGCTGACTGCAGACGATATTCCCGCCTGTGCCGACTGTCTGGAAACGTGGATGGCGGACCGGGGAGAAAAGGAGGATACCGAGTCAGAGACGGTCCAGGAAGAATATCAGGCTCTGAAAAAAGCCTTTTCCTTCTGGAGGGATCTCAGCCTGGTTGGGGGGATTCTATGGGAGAATAACACCGCCATTGCCTTTACCATGGGGGAGATGATCTCCTCCGACACCTTTGATGTGCACTTTGAAAAGGCGCAGGTAGACATTGACGGAGCCTATCCCCTGATTAACCGGGAGTTTGTACGGTATCTGCGCACGCTCTTCCCTGGCCTTGTTTGGATCAACCGGGAAGACGACACAGGCCGGGAAAGCCTGCGCCAGTCGAAACTGAGCTACCACCCGGATCGGATGGTGGAAAAATATAAAGTGGAGTTATCGAATGGCTGAGTTTATCATCCGACCTTGGCAGACAAGCGATCTGCCTGCCATGGAAAATCTGTGGAACCAGGCTTTTGGAGATGATTCTGACTACCTTCAGGTGTTTCAGAAGACCTTCCTGCACCCCGGTTCCTGTCTGATAGCGGAAGCAGGCGGCAAACCTGTTTCCGCCATGTATATTCTGGAAGGGCCCATGCTGTTCCCGCCGGATGGGCATTCCCTCACCACCGCATATACCTATGCTCTGGCTACCGATCCCGCCTTCCGGAGACAGGGGATTGGATCTGCCGTCTACAAAAGCTGTGTACAGCAGGCGCTGCAGACGGTGGATGCTGCCTGCGTGCTCCCCGCCGGGCCCGATCTGTATCCCTTCTACCAGAAGACGGGCGGTTGCGTACCGGTGAGCTGGGCCCGGGAGGCAGTGCTGACCAGGGAAGAGCTGGGTTCCTCCCGCCGCCGGGCAGACCGCATCACCCCGGGGGAGTATTACCTTCGCAGGAAGAGTCTTCTCCGGGGTTATCCCTATGCTATGACTACAGGAAACTTTCTGGCTATGCAGGCGTATCATATCCGCCGCTTCGGAGGGGGATTCCTCTCGCTGGATGGCGATGTGGCGGCGGTGGAAATGGCGGGAGACACTTGCCGGATCCTGGAGCTGCTAGCCCCGGAAGGGGATTGGTACCTGTCCCTGCCGGCAGTGGCGGAACTGTTCCCGGCGGAGCACTATGAGATTCGAAGTCCTGTGTTTTTCCCGGGACCGGAGCAGGTTCGCCCCTTTATGATGGCCACACTGGACGGTCCTCCCCTGGACAAATCGGCCAAAGACCTGTGGTGGGGATTCGCTTTTGACTGAATCCGGCACGCCGGCGCCATCTCTTTATTCGAAAGGCACCTTATCACTATGAGAACACTGACAGTGGGTATTCTGGCCCACGTAGACGCGGGAAAAACCACCCTCGCCGAGGCGCTGCTGTACCAGTCGGGAAAAATCAGGAAGCTGGGCAGGGTGGATCACCGAAACACCTATTTGGATACCCATGATCTGGAACGGGCCAGGGGCATCACGATCTTCTCCCAGCAGGCGACCCTGACCAGCGGAGAGCTGGAGATCGCGCTGCTGGACACGCCGGGACATGTAGACTTTTCTCCGGAGGCAGAGCGTGCCCTGCCGGTCATGGATTACGCCATTCTGGTCATCAGCGGGACAGACGGGGTACAGGCCCACACGGAAACCCTTTGGGCCCTCCTGAAGCGGTACAAAATTCCCGTCTTTCTCTTCATTACCAAAATGGATGTGGCGGGAACGGATCGGGCCGCCCTGATGGAAGAGTTTCAGACCCGTCTGGGAGAGTCGTGTGTGGACTTTTCCGCAGACAACCCCTCCCGGGACGAGTCCATCGCTCTGCTGGATGAAAGGGCTCTGGACCGCTACACAGAAGAAGGTTCTCTTCCGAAGGAGGAGATCGCCCGTCTCATCCGGGATCGAAAGCTCTTTCCCTGCTTCTTTGGCTCCGGGCTGAAGCTGAACGGGATAGAGTCTTTTCTCGATGCCCTGGAAAAATACACCCTCTCCCCTGTCTATCCCTCCGTTTTTGGCGCCAAAGTCTATAAAATCGCCCGGGACAGCCAGGATAACCGCCTTACTTATCTGAAAGTAACCGGAGGGTCCCTGGCGGTGCGCAGTCCCATCCGGTATCTGCCCCTCCGGGGGACGGAGCCCCTGGAAGAGAAAGTCACCCAGATCCGCCTGGTCTCGGGGGGAAAGTACACAACCGCTGATCAACTCA
>CAZGAM010000087.1:6492-7964 GCA_964523685.1 uncultured Oscillospiraceae bacterium
AGATCGGCGCAGTCACCGGTCTGACACAGACCTGGCCGGGCCAGGGACTGGGCATGGAGCCGGACAGCTCGGAGCCTTATCTGACACCCGCCATGGGTTATCGCCTTGTACTGCCAAAAGACTGTGATGCCCGTGTGCTGCTGCCCAAACTGAAGCAGCTGGAAGAAGAAGAACCTCAATTGCACATTCTGTGGCAGGAGAGGACCGGTGAGATCCACGTGCAGCTCATGGGCGCCGTACAGATTGCCATTTTGAAAAGCCTCATTCGGGACCGGTTCGGCGCGGAGGTGGAAGTGGACAGCAGCCGGGTCCTGTATCGGGAGACGATTGCCGGGCCCGTAGAGGGCGTTGGCCATTTTGAACCTTTGCGGCACTACGCCGAAGTGCATCTTCTTCTGGAGCCCGGCGCGCCGGGCAGCGGGATTGTGCTGGACACGGTCTGCCCGGAGGACGTGCTGGACCGGAATTGGCAGCGCCTGATTCTCACCCATCTGGAGGAAAAGGAACAGGTAGGTGTACTCACCGGCTCCCCCATCACCGATATGAAAATTACACTTCTGGCGGGAAGGGCCCATTTAAAGCATACCGAGGGCGGAGATTTCCGGCAGGCTACTTACCGGGCGGTGCGGCAGGGCCTCATGCAGGCGGAAAGCGTGCTTCTGGAGCCCTATTATGCCTTCCATCTGTCCGTACCTGCCGAACAGATTGGCAGAGCCATCACCGATGTCCGGGCCATGGGCGGCACCCACAACAGCCCGGTTCCGGAGGGAGCGAATATGCTCCTCATCGGGGAGGCCCCAGTCTCCGCCATGCAGGATTATGCAGCCCAGGTGGCCTCGTATACCAGCGGCAAAGGGCGCTTTTCCTGCCATGTGGAGGGGTACCGGCCCTGCCGCGACCAGCAGGCGGTCATAGAGGCCATCGGATACGACCCCACATCGGATCTGGAAAACACGCCGGACAGCGTATTCTGTGCCCATGGAGCAGGATTTACGGTGAAGTGGGACAAAGTTCCGGAATATATGCACCTGGACAGCGGGCTGAAAAAAGCATCGCCGCCGGAGACAGCAGCACCCACTGTCCGGCGGCAGAATCTGAATATTGACGATAAAGAACTGGAGGCGATCATGGTCCGGGAATTTGGACCGATCCGCCGAAAACAGTACGCATCCCCTCAAATCAACAGCGCCGTGGACATCCAGATGCAGAAACGGAAAACAAAAGAGCATATCATTCTGGACGGCTATAATGTGATCTTCGCCTGGGATGATCTAAAAGAGCTGGCAGCACAAAACCTGGATCTGGCAAGAACCAGGCTTCTCCAAATGCTCGCCAACTATCAGGGCTATACAAAATGTGATCTGGTTGTCGTGTTTGATGCCTACAAGGTTCCCGGCGGCCAGGGAAGCCGGCTCAACGAGGGTTCGATCCGGGTAGCCTATACCCGGGAGGGGGAGACAGCCGACATGTAC
>CAZGAM010000087.1:7974-9159 GCA_964523685.1 uncultured Oscillospiraceae bacterium
TTAGTTGAGGAGATCGGGAAAAATGAGACCGTCCGGGTTGTCACCTCCGACCGTCTCGTACAGGTGGGTGTTCTGCGCTCCGGTGTTCTCCGATGCTCTTCCGGTGAGTTCAGGACAGAAGTGGACTGGGTTCTGGAGCAGATTGCCCAAGCGGTGAAGAAGACCTACTTCTGAACCGACGCATGCATCCAACTTCCCGCAGTTCAGGAAGGAGGAGTCATATGGACAAAAATCTGGAAAAGCGGTTGGAGGACCTTTCCGATCGCTGTACACGGCGAGGGATTGTGACAGCCACTGGTTTCCTCACTCTGGCGGAGCAGCAGGCTCTCTCCTTCTGGTCAGGACACCTGGCAGGAGCCTGTATTCATCTGGACGGTGGGGATTCTTTCTGTGAGCGCAAAGCCGCTTTTTTCCTGCCGGAATACATGGACGAAAGTGCTTTCGATGTTTCCGAATACATACGGTGCGTAAAGGTGACTGCCTTTTTTGGCAATCCCTCCCATCGGGATTATATGGGATCTGCCCTCGCTCTCGGCATCCGCCGGGAGTGGCTTGGGGACTTCCGGGTACAGGACGGATGCGCCTATATTTTCTGCCTTCCCTCTGTGGAAAAAGTGCTCATAGAGGAACTGACGCAGGCAGGCCGCGTACATCTCAAGACGGAATCCATCCCTCTGGATCGTGTACCGCAGCCGGAATATAAGACTAGGTCCGTCACTTTTACCGTCAAGAGTCCCCGCCTGGACGCAGTGCTCGGCGGCATGTTCGGGCTGTCCCGGGCGGCGGCGGCAGAAAAGATCCGCTCGGGAGGCGCTGTCCTGAATGACGAGCCCTGTCTGCGACTGGATGCGCCTGTTCACGAAGGCGATGTCATCAGTCTGCGCGGACGGGGAAAAGGAGTCGTCGCCTCCCTGGGAGGAAGAACAAAAAAGGATCGGCTGTTTATAAAAACGCAGCTATACCAGTAGAGAAAGCGCAGCTGCCTGTACCAAGCAGCCAGTTCGCCTCTATCGCTGCACAGAAATGCAAGAGAATTTTCAAATTGTTGGTTTCGTGCCTAATTTTGAAAGGAGACAGGCAAAAGCCCGTGTATACCCAAAAGTTTTCGGGAACGCAGAATCATTATATCTGCTTTTGCTCTTCGATCCGCACCTTTTTTCCATAGAAGGCAAAGCCATATTTCCG
>CAZGAM010000088.1:0-9004 GCA_964523685.1 uncultured Oscillospiraceae bacterium
ACCGCCCTTGCCCTGGCAGTAGCCGGTCTTCTTGCCGAACAGCTCCGCCATGGCGGTCTTGGGATCCATACCCCGGGCAATCGCGTGGCCGTGGCCCCGGTGGGTGGAGGTGAAGTAATCCTGCGGCTGGATCGCCGCGAAGGCTCCGGCAGCCGCCGCTTCCTGACCAATGCTCAGATGGATATTCCCGGCCAGCATGCCCTTGGTAAAGCAGTCCGCCGCATGCTCCTCAAACTCCCGGATCCGGACCATGGTGCGGTAGAAGCCCAGCAGCTGCTCTTTGGTATACTTTTCGCTCGTCTTTTTCTTCGCAGACAAAGTCTATCACGCCTTTCTCATCAAATTCTTATGTCCCGTCAGCCGGTATTTTCGGCTGACGGTCTGTCTTTTGGATCTTTTACTCCTGCCGGGGGGCAAAGAGAGGTACTTCCAGATCCGGGTCAAATTGCCGGCCCATCACAATGCCGGCGACCTCTGCGATCATGACATCCACTGTGAGCAGCACTTTCGTGCCCTCTACCAGATGCCCGCCGTGGGCGTTGCCGTAGCGGTCGCTCAGGGAGATATGCACATGCAGATTGGTATGCCCCTCCTCGTCATGGCAGATAATGCCGGCGGCACTGGTC
The DNA here is from genome assembly GCA_964523685.1 of uncultured Oscillospiraceae bacterium. Taxonomy (GTDB): domain Bacteria; phylum Bacillota; class Clostridia; order Oscillospirales; family Oscillospiraceae; genus CAJOIG01. The sequence goes on from CAZGAM010000088.1 coordinate 627, forward strand.
AGTTCAATGGGTCCGGTGAGATGCAGGGTTTCCCCGTAGCCATAGCCGGCTTTCTTCTCCGGAAGCTCTACCGGATTGCAGAACTGCACGCCGTCCAGACTTCCTATGGCGCTTAAAATCACGCCATTGTTGATCTGATACCGGCGGCAGGCCTCTTCCAGACCCAGAAGAACGTCCGTTCCGGGGTGAAGCCGGACGGCGACAACACGCCGGATGGTCCCCTCGGCCGTTTCCATAATATCGCTCATTTGTTCTCCTTTTTTCCGTTTTGGCCCGGGCGGGAGGGTACAAAGAGAACACGCGGCGGCATTGCTGCCGCCACGTGCGTTCTCTTCCTCGCAACCTTCACTCGGGTTCAGGGAAATCTAAACTTCTGCGATTGCGGCTTTTTGAATTTGGATCAGGGAACAGACTTACTCCACCGGCGCGGTGAATACGTCGATCAGATCCTGACCGATGACATCGGCGAACTCCTCATAGCAGGGAGCGGCTACATCCTTGAATTCCTGCGCGGCTTCCTCGGACAGCTCGGTGACCTCGATACCAGCCTCTTTCCACTTCTCCAGCACTTCCTGGTCGCCTTCACGCTCCAGCTTACGCTGATTCTGTACCGCCTTCAGGCCGCACTCGTCCACGATCTGCTGCAGTTCGGGGCTCAGGGAGTCATACAGGTCCTTGTTCATGGTGAAGAAGATGCAGTCATACACACCGGTCCAGTAGGTGCAGTACTTCTGAACTTCGGCAATGGAAGCGCCGTCCGCGGTGGGCAGGGGGTTCTCCTGGCCGTCATAGGTGCCGGTCTGCAGGCCGGTGTACACTTCGGACCAGTTGGCGTTGGTATAGTTGGCGCCCCACAGCTCGTACTCACGGTTCAGCAGCTCGGAGCCGGCAACACGGATCTTCAGACCGGCCATATCCGCCACGGAAGCGATCGGGCGGACGCTGTTGGTGACATGACGGAAGCCGTTCTCCGCAATGCCCAGCAGATGCAGACCCATATCCTCCACGACCTTGCCGACAGCCTCACCGGCCTCGCCGTCCAGTTTGGCGTCTACTTCGTCAAAGTTGGCGAACAGGAAGGGCAGGGAGACCACGTTCAGACGCTGGTCAAAGTTGGAGTAGATGATGTTGGAGTGGGCGGACAGGTCGATGGTGCCGTCAATCACGCCCTGAATGCCCTCGGTCTGGTTGCCGGCAGTCAGCTGGTCGGCGGGATAAATGGTGACCGTTACAGCGCCGCCGGTGGCTTCGCTGACCATATCGCCAAAATCATTGCCCATCTGGGCCCAGCAGGTGTTTTCGGTGGCGGAGCAGGTGTAAGACCAGTTCATTTCCTCGAACTCTCCGTCTGCGAAAGCGGGAATGCTCAGGCTGAGAATCATGACCAGGGCCAGAGCCAGGGTGAGAAGCTTCTTCATTTTGTTGATTTTTCCTCCTTTAATATATTGCTTTCTAATATCTGAAGTCACATCCGTGACGGCAGATTACCGGATCAGCAGCACAGTGGAGAAGAAGGGCACGTAGGTGACAATGAGCAGTGTCACGACGCAGGCGAGGATCATAGGCCAGACCGCCTTGGAGATGCTCATAATCGTCACACGGGTCTTATCCCGCAGTCCCTCCAGTTTCTCCGCCAGACCGATCGCCACAAACAGGTTCACACCTACCGGCGGCGTCACCGGCCCAAGGGCCAGGTTCACAGTGCTGAGGATACCAAAATGGATGGGGTCAATGCCCAGCTGGGTCGCCACAGGGTACATAATGGGAATAAAGATGTACATGGCGGAGTTGGCGTCCACGAAGCAGCCGGCTATCAGGAAGATAATATTGACCACCATCAGGAACACATACTTATTGGTGGAGATTTTGAGCAGCAGGGCCTGGGCTGCCTTGGAGATGCCGAACACCGTGCAGCTGTAGGAGAACAGCGCCGCCGCGCCGATAATGAGCATGATGCTGGCTGTGCTCTTGCCGGAGTCCACCAGAATGCTGAACAGATCTTTCAGCTTTACTTCCCGGTAGATAAAGATGCCTACAATCAGGCCGTAAATCACGGATACCGCGGCTGCCTCCGTCGGGGTGAAGAAACCCATGTAAATGCCGCCCAGAATGATGACGGGCATCAGGAAACCCCAGAAAGCGGTGCGGAAACTCTTCCAGCGCTCGCCCCAGGAGGCTTTCGTCCGGGAGGCGGGGAGATTCTTGCGCCGCACCTCGATCATGATGATGACCACCAGAGAAATACCCATCATAATGCCGGGGATAATGCCGCCCATGAACATATCGCCTACGGACACACCGGTAATCGAGGCGTATACCACAAAGGCGATGGAGGGCGGTATGACAATGGCGATGGAAGAGGCGGTGGCCATCATGGCGGAGGAGAAGGGGGCAGAGAAACCGCCCCGGTTGATCATGGCGGGAATCAGGATAATGCCCAGGGCCGCCACGGTAGCCGGGCCGGAGCCGGAGATGGCGCCGAAGAAACAGGCCACCACGACGCACACAATGGCGATGCCGCCCCGCCGGTGGCCGATACAGTCGTCAATAAACTGTACCAGCCGGGTGGAAATTCCCGCTTTGGCCATAATATTGCCGGACAGGACAAAGAAGGGGATCGCCAGCAGCAGGAACTTGGCCATGCCGTTATAGAAGTTGGAGGAGATGACGCTCATGACCTGGGCGGCCGCGAACTTCCCGGAGTAGAACATGGCGGCGATGGAAGACACACCAAGACATACGCCGATGGGCACGTCCAAAAACAGCAGGATGAAAAAGGAACCAAAAAGAATAAAGTTAATCATTTGGTTTCTCCTCCTTTTGGGCCATGAAGTCAATAAAATACTCAATCGAATGCAGAATCAGGAACACGGCTCCAATCGGCAGGAAAATCTGGAAGACCCACTCCGGCCAGTGGAGGGAGGAGGTGAGCTTGCCGTTCGCCATCACGGTGAGCACTTTGTCATAGCCCGCCCAGAAAAGAAAGACCCAAAAGGTAATATTGGCTGCGGTAACAATGCATACCAGCACTTTTTTCCCTTTCAGCTTCAGACGGTCAAAGATCAGGGACAGGGTGATGAGACTGCCTTCCCGCACGCACAGGGCACAGCCGAGCATGATCATCAGAACAAACAGATTAATGACAAGTTCCTCCGACCAGGCGAACTGGCTTGTGGTCAGTTTCCGGACCACGACGTTGATGAAGGTGATCACGGTTATGAAAGCAAGGACCAGACTCATCACGGTTTTTTCCAGACCTGCAATCACATCCATGATCTTTTTGTAGATTTTCATGGAGTCGGCGCACACGGGCCTCCAGCGCAGCGCGGGGGAGAATGCGCCTTTTCACCGTCCTTTCTTCTTGTTGTTTTGTTATTTTCTTCTTTTTTTTCGAGCCACCCGCCCTACACGGGGCGGGACGCCAATTCCGGTAGACAACACGGACCAAATAGATTATAATGGCGCCACGTTCAGAGGAAGGGAAGTACTGCCATGTCCTGGTGCGATATTACGCTGACGGCCAATGCGGGCTGTATCGTCAGAATGGGAAAATGCCTGTTTCTGGTGGATGCCCTGCATGATCGAAAAGTGGAGGGCTTTTCCACCGTGTCCCCGCCGCTGTGGGAGCAGATACGCCGCAGGGTGGAGGGAGAACCGGAGGCTCTTCTCTTTACCCATACCCATTTTGACCATTTTTCTCCGGTCCTGGTGGAAAAAGCGCGGGCGATTTGGCCCGGGGCCAGGCTGATTTTGCCGGAAGAGCGCCTTCCCGGGCAGCGGAAGCTGTCCGCAGTGTGGGAGAGGGAATCCCTCCCGGGTGTACAGATCCTCTTCCGGCGCCTGCCCCATCAGGGCCGGGCCTACCGGGAGGTGCCCCACTACGGTCTGGTGGCGGAGCATGACGGGCGCAGGGTCCTGTTTGTGGGAGATTGCGCTCTCGGCGCGCCGGAACTGGAGGAGTTGGCACGCGAGGCGGGCTCCCTGGACGCGGCGGTGGTGACCTTTCCCTGGATTACTACCCATCCGGGCCGGGCTTTTGTGGAGCAGAAAATCCGCCCCCGCCTTCTTGTGGTCAACCATCTCCCCTTTGAGGAAGATGACTGTTTTGGCTACCGGAAAGCGGCTGTTCGTCAGGCCGGGCAGCTGGACGCTCTTCCGGTCCATCTGCTCCTGGAACCGCTTCAAACGGTGTGTCTGGAGGCATAGTCCGGCCTTCTGAATCTGTCAAATGAAACAGCGTATCCAGAATCTCCTCTCTTGTGATGCTGCCAAAATATTCCGGCAGCGGGAACCGGTCCAGAACAGCTTGGACTGCCTCCCTTCGGTAGAGGCACCCGCGCAGCGCGGCGGTCAGATCCTCCAGGGGACGGAGGGAGAGGAAATCTCCGGTAAAGGTCAGGTCGGTCAGAACCCCGTTTTCCACATTGGCCCCGACTTCTACCGTACCGCCGGGAAAACGCCGGTGGTTCTTCAGCCGGTACGCGGGCGAGCGGCCGTAATTCCAGGAGAACGTGTCGTACTTCTCCCGTTTCAGCGTCTCGACCTGGTCAAGCTCCTCCTCTGTCAGGTGTTCCGGCACCAGCCCGCCGGCTGACAGAGCGGTTTTCAGATATTCCCAGAATTCCTGCAGGGTCATGTCGGTTTTCAGATAGGGGCGGATACTGGTCACGCGGCTACGAACGGACTTGGTGCTTTTGGAGGCAAATTTTTCCGGATCCGACCGGAGCGCCCCGCTTACCATGCTCAGGTTCCCGTCAAAGAGAAGACACCCGTGGTACAGCATGCGTCCCCCTTTCAGCCGCTGGGCCGTGCCGCAGACCTTTCGGCCCTCCACCAGGATATCGTTGCGGCCGGACAGATACGCGTTAACGCCCAACTGCCGGAGGGCTTCCGCCACCGGCACGGCAAAACGGTCAAAACGCAGGACACTGGGATCGCCGGCGTCGGTGAAGAAGGAGTAGTTTAAATTGCCCAGGTCGTGATAGACCGCCCCGCCGCCTGTCGTGCGCCGCACCACGCGGATGTGGTGCGCTTCCACGAAAGCCCGGTCAATTTCCTCCTCCGTGTTCTGGTTCTGCCCCACTACAATGGTGTTGTCGTTCTGCCAGAGCATCAGATAATCGCCCCGGGTGCGGTGCAGCAGAACCGTCTCTTCGAAGGCAAGATTGTAAAAAGGATCGACACTATGTGTCTCCAGGTAATGGATCATAAGAACCTCCAGAGGAGCATGCGGAAAATCATCGTGTCCGGCTGGAAGGAGAACAAAAAAGCGCTGTCAGTCCACTTGCGGATATTTTTCCGAAAACTTTCGCACGATCTGCAGATGATTTTCCATCTCCTTGAGGGCGCGGTCCGGATCTTTATCCCGGATCGCCTGATAGATCAGGACATGGGATTCATAGGCGACAGGCGGGTAATCCGGGATCTCAAAAAAACGAACACGGATACCGGCGATCATGCTGTTTACCAAGTGGATGGCAGCGGCGAGCATTGCGTTGTGGCTGGCGAGGGCCAGGGCATCATGAAAACCTACATCCGCCATGGGATCCTCCGGATGCTCATTCATCCTCTGAAGCCACCCGCGCAGGGCAGATAGATCCTCTTGGGTGGCCCGCTCACAGGCCAGCTGGGCGATGGCACATTCGTTGATGCGGCGGAACTCGAGAAAATCCTCCTGGATATCTCCCCGGTTGGAGACTTTGACAAACGTGGTGGCCTTGCGGATGAAATCCGCATCCCGTATGACCACTTTCCGATTGCCCCTGGTCTCAATGGCTCCGAGAAATTCCAGTACCGCCAGACATTCCCGGAGGGAACCGCGGCCAATGCCCAGGGATACCGCCAGATCCCGCTCCGAGGGCAGTTCGTCTCCCACATGGATGGACCCTGATTCCATGGCCTCAATTAAAGCCTGCATCACCAAATCGGGGATCTTCTGGACGTTGTTCTGAATTTTTTCAAAAGGCATAGCAATCCCCTCCTTGGTATTACCAACATACCACTTTTGGAACCGGTTTGCAAGCAGAAACTGGCCCTCGACTATGCCAGAAAAAAGGGGTGAAAATTGTGTAAAATGACCAAAAAGTGTATTATGCAACCTGAATCGAAACCGGGTAATTTCTCGCGGGGGAGGAAACGGGGCAGGGGGAGCCGAGAGACGGGCCGCCTGCCCTGGAAAAGAGGGGCTAGGTGAGTTTGGTCGGGCGAAGAACGCCGTAGACAAAGGGGGCGGCGACCGCAGCCAGAATGAGGGCGACGACCGCCAGAGGCGGTACCGCCTCGGTCATGAGGAAGGCGAGGACCAGAAGACCGGCGATCAGCCAGGTCCAGCCGGCAAAACGGTGCACTTTCTGCCAGCTGTCCCCTCTCTCGGTAAAGGAAAAACGTAGCGCCAGTTTGGAGTCTTTCGGGCAGTCCCACATGTGGCCGCCCAGGTACATCAGCAGAAGGCCCAGCAGAGCCTGGCTGATAAAGGGCAGGCCGAAGGGCCGGCCCGCCGACTGGAGGATCAGGCCGGAGCAGAAGATGACCGACAGAAAGGGAAAGCCCCAGCGGCCCACAATGCGCACCGGCGCCTTGGGGAGGGTCATTTTCTTCTGGTTGTTCCAAAGCTGCACATGGCAGATGAGATTCAAAATACACATAAGCCCCGCCATGCCGAATACCACAATGCCTCTGGGCAGGGAGTCATCTACCCCGGAAGCCAGTTTCAGCCCGGTAGGCACCAGGTCAGGCACCTCATCCCAGAGACGCATGCCCAACAGCATGGGCATGGCACAGGCAAGGGTGGTTGCCCCCATCAGCAGATAAGCCTTGTCCCGGGACACATGTTTTCCAAACAACCGGGCTGCTTCCTCCTGGGCCTGGCGTTCTCTGGCCAGTTCTTTTTTTCTTTTGCTGCTCATACGGTTATACCAGCTTTCTTCCCATCAGCACTCCCATTACGGAGCTCATCATCAGGCCCCGGGTCCATCCGGAGCTGTCCCCCAGGCAGTGGAGGCCCTCTACGTTGGTGTGGAAGTTCTCGTCCATGCGGATGCGATTGGAGTAGAACTTCAGTTCCGGCGAGTACAGCAGAGTCTCATACGCGGCAAATCCGGGCACAACCTGATCCATGGCTTTAATAAAGTTGATGATGTTGATCATGGAGCGGTAGGGCATGGCTGCGGTGATGTCGCCGGCTACCACATCGGGGAGGGTGGGGCGGACATTGGACCGGTCCAGTTCTTTCTGCCAGGTCCGCTTGCCGTCCAGAATATCTCCAAAACGCTGGACCAGCAGATGGCCGTTGGCCAGCATATTGGTGAGCTCCCCGACTTTCTGGGCGTAGGCAATGGGTTTATTGAAGGGCACGGAGAAGTTGTGGGAGCAGAGAATGGCCAGATTGGTGTTTTCACTTTTCAGCTCCTTATAGGAGTGGCCGTTGACAACGGCCAGGCCGTTGTCGTAGTTCTCCTGGGCCACAAAGCCCCCGGGATTTTGGCAGAACGTGCGCACTTTGTTTTTGAAAGGGGGCGGGTATCCGATGAGTTTGGACTCATAAAAGGCCCGGTTGACCACCTCCATGACCTCGCTGCGCACCTCTACCCGCACGCCGATGTCCACGGTGCTGGGCACATGGTCGATTCCGTACATGGAACACATGCTCTCCAGCCAGTCTGCGCCCCGGCGCCCGGTGGCTACTACGGTCTCCTCCGCGGAAAGGGTATGTTCCTGAAGACGGTCGGAGTAGGTGACACCCCGGCACCGGCCGTTTTCCACCAGAAGGCCCGTGCACTCGCTGTCAAATAAAATTGCCACGCCCCGCTCCTGCAGCCAGTGCTCGATATCTGTATAGATCTGATGGGCTTTTTCCGTGCCCATATGGCGGATCGGGCAGGACACCAGCTTCAGGCCCGCCTGGATGGCCCGGGTCCGGATCTGTTTGACCTCTTCGGTCTCCTCCAGCCCTTCCACACGGGTATCCGCCCCAAAGTCCAGGTAGATCTTGTCAGTGTACCGGATGGTCTCCTGGGCGAGCTGCGGGCCGATCAGCTGGGGCAGTTCCCCGCCTACTTCGCTGGAGAGGCTCAGCTTGCCGTCGGAGAAGGCGCCGGCACCGGAAAAACCGGTGGTAATGGCGCAGTAGGGCGTACACTTCATGCAGCGATGGGTCTCCGCCTTGGGGCAGCGGCGGTTTTCCACACTTTTTCCCTTCTCCAGGATGGTGATTTTCTTTTTGCTTCCAAGCCGGAGCATTTCTATAGCGGTAAAGATTCCGGCGGGGCCGGCGCCTACAATGGCTACGTCTGTCTTCAAAGAAGGTTCCCTCCTCTTGAAGTTAGTGACATGCTCCCACCGCCTGTGTTTCACACAGAGGCGGGGGCTTCCTGCTCAAC
>CAZGAM010000089.1:0-8959 GCA_964523685.1 uncultured Oscillospiraceae bacterium
GACATTTTCATAACAATTGATCGAGATTTTATGGCTCCTCCCCCATAAATGCAGGAAAACCAGGTTGGATAGGAATCTCAAACAGAAGGACGCCCTGCGTACCTGCAAGGTTCCCTCCCACCCCGATTTCGGTGACCTGGATTCCGCTAATCTCCTGCGGCAAGTTCTGGCCCAACCCTTGCAGGGCCCTCCCTGTCCGGAGGAACTGCTCCGGGTAGTACCCCAAATCCCGAATTTAAAATTCTGGTGATTCCAGGTATGGAAACGGTGGGCTTTTCCTCACTGATTGCCCTGCCGGGCGGTATCTCCGGGGGGTGCGGCCCAGGCACTACGGGCCCCTGCAAAAGGACCGGAGCGTGATCGGATCCGCAATGGTTTTTTCTGGGGCTTCTCCACGCTGGCGACCATTGTGCCCTGTATCGTACACTGGCAGCCCCTGTCCCTCCGGCAGGCGGAAATCCTGATTCAGGTGGGTGGCTCCAGCGCGGCAGCACTGTATTGCCTGACAGGAGACTACCGCTCCGCCTTGCCCCGGGATATCTCCATCTATGACAGCAACCAGATCATTTTTTCAGCCATCATGGGCCTGATTTTTTTTGGACAGGAGCCAAAGGCTCTCTCGCTGACGGCCTGCGCCTTGATGATTCTGTCCTCCGGACTGCTATTTCTGTACAATGGGAAAGCAGAGAGGACAGTATCACATCACCGCGCGAGAAAGGAGAAAAAATGGATGCAACGTAAAGACAAGGTTGCTCTGATCATGGGAGGGAATCGGGGCTTTTCGCCGCCACCGGGGAACTTTTTGTCCGGCAAGGTGCGAAAGTGGTGGTAACTGCGCGCGATGAGAAGAAACTGCGCAATCGTGTCTGTCATTGGCTTCCCTCCATTGGCGGTGGTAACTGCGCGCGATGAGAAGAAACTGCGGGCCGTCTGTGCGCGATTACCCGGGAAGGTGGAAACGCCGTTTCTTTCGCCGCCGACGCGGAAGGCGCAAACGTCGACATAGCTCTGCAGGAGCCGACGCCAGATATTGACTCGGGAGCAGTGAAACAGGTGCTGCAGGTAAATCTCACGGCGCCGATGGAACTGGCCCGGTTGTGCCTTCGGTTTTTCGGGCCCGGGGGCACGGCAAGCCCGTGTTTGTTGCCTCACCGCAGTCCGGTCCGTGAATATGGGAGCCTTCTCCCTTCCTATGAAGCCTCCAAGGCTGGACCCCTGTATCTGACACGGCATTTGCCGCGGAATTTGCCAGGGACAATGTTCAGGTAAACACCGTGTGTCCCGGCCCCGTGGGTACGGACATCACACAGACACGGTCAGCGGAGCCTGGGCCAAGGTGCTGGAAAGTATGCCCACGGTCGGCTGGCCGGACCGGAGGATACTGCCATGCCGATTTTGTTTCCGGCCCTTCCATGGCGGATTTCATCACAGGCGAAGCGCTGGTGGTGAACGGCGGCAAGTTCATGTTTTGAGGGTCTTCGCGCATCGCAGACAGGGAGTGCAGAAAAGGAACGGGTGTCTGAATAACAGGCGCCCGCTTTTTTGGTGGACAGGATGCGGAACGCTGGAAAACCAATAAAACCGTTACAGCCTGGCTCATGGCAGCAGATCAGAGAACGGAAATTTATAAATTTCCTCTGATTAAGATACAGCTTTCAGTATTCTCTTTCTTCATTTTATAAAATTAGGCTGTCACTTCGGAAGTTTACAGCCGAGAAGACCACATTAAACGCAAGAGTTTCTACCCAATGATATGATATTCCTGCCAATAGTAACCAGGGCAAAAGTAACCGGGCCACAGCCAAAAAGGTAGGAAAAATCTTCCATTTTGCTCCTGAATGTGTTATACTATATGCTGTGATTAAGGCTTCCAAAGGAGGGCATGGCATTTCGCCTGAATAATGAGCCGGAGCAGATGTCTCTGTTCCATCGTGGGTTCATACTAGGCAAGAGGAAAGAAAAGCTGCTTAATGGTTCTTGGGCAAAGATCTTTGCTGAAGACATATTTCCTGCCATGGATGAGAGTATTTTTTCCCCGCTTTACAGTGATGATGCTCCTGTCAATGTAATTGTGGGAGCCTTGATTGCAATGCCTATTGGGGTCAAAGGTCGGAGAGGAACGCCGTCAGGCGCAAGTCGTTACTACGACTGGGCAGTTACAAGCCCTTTCCCTTTTGGCGATGGGTAGTTGACCTAGCGGGTGTTCCCCTCCGCCCTGGAGTCATACAACTTCTTGCCGACGCGGAACCGGACAGAGTCTCCCTTCTCCCCATACTTGAGAGCCGGAGTGTTGTCGTACCCTTTCGAGAGGACGACATCAGTTGTGAATACCTTTATCCTGGTGTTCTCCTTTCTACAGGAATTGCCTGCAACATAAATCATTTCTTTCAACCCGCCTCGCGGCGAGCGGAAAACGGAAAACAAAAAAAGTATCAACCAGCACGACTGTACTAATTGACACTTTGCAACTCGGTTACTGTATATCCTGACCAGAAATTCTAAAACTTACAAACGGATTATAATAAACGTATCCCTAAAAGTCAACGGGATGCGTCGTGCCAGTTCTCCACTGCAAGTCTGTCAACACGGGAAAACTCCCGCACATTGTTTGTGATCAAAATAATATTCTCAGCCTTCGCGTGCGCCGCAATGAGCATATCATCCATCGGCCCGATCTGCTCAGACCGGCTCTCCAGCGATGCCCGTATATGCCCATACTCCTCTTCCGCACCATCGTCAAAAGGCAGTATCTTAAAAATCGTCAGCATTTTGAGAAGTGCGATGCGGTTTTGCTCCTTGTGCATGCTTTTCTCAACGCCATGATCCAGCTCGGCAAGGGTGATACTGGAGATGCACAGGCCATCAGAGATATGCTCCTTAATCCGATCAATAACAGCCTGCGGTCTGCTGCGTATCAGGTCAATGCAGACGTTTGTATCCAGCATGTATTTCATAGGGCAGTCCTCTCCTGCTGCCCCTGTTGTCTGCCTTCAGCGAGAAAATCCTCGGAAAACCCGCTGATCCCCTCCATGAACGCATCAAATGCCGCTTCCTTCGGAACAAGGAAGATAACTGAGCCTACCCGATTGATGAGGACCTCATCCACGTCAAATCGGTACTTCTGGGGAAGTCTGACCGCTTGACTCCTGCCGCTCATAAAAACCTTGGCCGTATCCATCGTCGCACCTCTTTCGATATATATCACAGTATATATCATTCCCTTTTGGTTTGTCAACTGACCCTTTCTGGGAACGGCATAACCTGCTATCCTCTATCAGACGCTCATCAACCTTGCGTTCGCTTTTTCACGTCACTGCCTCCACTTCTCCATGGCATAGTATCCGCAAAGATTATCACAGCCATCAAGTATATTCTACTAAAAATCGCTGTTTTTCTTGGCAAATCACATACTCAATTTTAAAATTAAGCGATTTACTCCGAAAAACCTGCAAAATTTACAAATTCAGGAAAATATGCAAAAAGTTAAGGAAAGAAGTTTATAGCCATGCAACAGGCTATTGGCAAGCCCGCAATATAGAGGGACCGCTTCGCACAAACTTCTTTGAGTTCCCTGATGCTTTCGCATCCCGGGCGTGTAAACTGTATTCGATAAAGACTATGAAAACTTTTTCTTTTGAAGGGTTCCCCAAAGATCTTCCTGACTTTCTGTGGGGTCTGTCTTTCAATAATGAGCGTCCCTGGTTTCAGGCTCATCGTGATGACTTTGAGCGATGTCTGAATAAACCCATCCACGCTTTAGCAGAAGAACTCCGCGCTGAAATGGACAAACTCCATCCCGGCATAGCACCGCAGCTCCATATTTCCCGTATATGGCGAGATGCGCGACGTCTTTTCGGTAATGGCCCGTTCCATAATCATATGTGGTTCTCTCTGGGGCTGTCAGGTGAAATCTATACGACTCTGCCTCAGTTTTGGTTTGGAATTGATGCTTCCTGCTGGGAGGCAGGCATGGGCTGCTGGAACATGAATGGTACCAAACTGGAAAACTGGCGCAAAACCATCGATGCCAACCCCCGTCCTTTGCAGAAGATCGTACAAAACCTGAAAAAATATCCAGATTTGACTCCCCAGTGGAAACAATACAAACGCCCAAAAGGGGACCCGGGGCCGGAGCTTTTCAACTGGTATAACGCCAGAAGTGTGGAACTGGGCAAAACCGTCCAGTTTGATCCCTATCCTCCGGGGAGAGAACTCCTGGACCAAATTTTGTACATCTATGAAGCTCTCACCCCTTTATATTTTTATCTGGAAACAATTTGAACCCCCAATTATTCCTGTTTCCCTCTGTCCAGGGCCCATGCCACCCATTTGGTCTCCTCTTCTCTATGCATGTGCCAAAACCAACTGCCACAAGACGTGCCGTTTTCCCAACAGCATATGGTGCGCAAAAGAGGTTTTTCATGGCAAATGAAAACAAATGGAACAAGCTTCTCGCCATTGCCAAAGAATTTAATCAGCGCAATTTATGGCTCTATTCCACCAGCGGGGCTTACTACCTCTTTCTATCTCTGGGACCGCTGGTAGCGATTGTCCTTGGTCTGCTTCCCTATATGCCTTTCTCCGAACAGGAATTAATGGACACCCTGCTGCACTATACGCCTGAACCATTTCAGGAACTTATCAACCGCCTGGTAGAGGGAGTCTATGCCGGCTCCGCAGCAGCACTGGGATTTGGCCTTTTAATTGAACTCTGGTCGGCAGGAAAAGCGTTTGGCCTCATTCTCCGAACCATTGAGCTCATATTTGATGGTTACAGTCATGGCGGGTACCTGCACCGCCGGATCATGGGATCTATCTATACCGGTGCCCTGATTTGCCTGATTTTAGGGAATATGATTCTTTTATTTGTTGGCGAAAAACTGTTGGAGTGGGTCGGTCTGGGTTCGACTGCCACCCAAATCTGGTCCTTTCTTCTTAAATTCCGGGAAGTCTTCTTCTTCGTGATTGTAACACTTCTTAACATTCTGCTCTACTCACGGGTACCTTTACGAACCCTCACTTTTCGTCAACAACTGCCTGGCGCTATTTTTGCATCCGCCGCCTGGCTGATTTTTTCCCATATCTACTCCTGGGCAGTGACCAGATTTGGCATTTACAGTATTTATGGCGGACTGGCCATTGTGATCATTTCGTTATTTTGGATGTATATCTCTTTATATTTGCTTTTCATCGGTGGATGGCTGAATATTTTTCTTCTCGGAATCCATACTCGTGATTTACAGTCAGAGCCCCCTTCCGGTTGATTTTTGGGGATTTGGGGGACGCTTCCGGTTTACAGAAACTTCGTTGGAAGATAATTTGCCGTATTTGTTGTTCTTCGGCTCCGCTTGCGGCTATCAAAATCCAACAATTTCCGTATCCGCATGGCTGCGAATCAACGCATGACTGAAACAGAGGCGCAGCAATCTCTCCAATATTCCTCTAGTACTATTCACAAGGCCTTAAGCGTTTATTTCGATCTGGTGACGGTGTCTAGTCGGCTTGAGGTTACGCATAACCCACAGGTGTGCTCTGCGACAGGCTGCATACCGCCCCAGTCCAATCGCTTCAAAGCCCATGGCAGCTTATCATGTCGCCACCATGTGGCGATTATTATAAAGGGCTCAGAGAAGGGCGTCAAACACATGTGTACAAATACGTTCCATCCCTGACCTTCATTCAGTTTGCCCCGCAAAAAGCCCCCGCCTCCAGGGAAAGCATAGGAAGCGGGAGCATGTTCCAACTGAAGCCAAATACAGAGATCAGCTTTGCCCTTTCTCAGCATGATCGTGTACCAAAAGCATACGGCCGGAATTGAGAATGGCCAAAATTGCAACTCCTACATCGGCAAATACAGCCTCCCACATGGACGCCATGCCTAAAGCGCCTAATAATAGAAACACCGCTTTTACTGTCAGGGCAAAAACAATATTTTCTCGGACGATGTATCCGCACTTTCGAGCCAAATCCATCGCCTCAACCAATTTCCCCAGATCATCATCCATAAGTACTATATCAGCCGCTTCCAGAGCGGCATCGGAACCCATAGCACCCATAGCCACACCCACATCAGCCCGGCTCAGCACAGGTGCATCATTGACACCATCCCCTACATACGCCAATGCTTTTTTGGGATTTTTCTTTTCCAGAATTTTTTCCAGCTCTGTGACCTTATCTCCTGGCAAAAGGTCTCCATAAACTTCATCCAGTTCCAGTGATCTTCCAACTGCCAGCGCTACCCGTTGACTGTCCCCGGTGAGCATAATGGTACGAATGTTTCTTCGTTTCAGTTCTTGAATGGCCGTCGCCGCTGAGTCCTTCACCCGGTCTGCAATCAATATACTGCCCAAATACTTTCCTTCCTGCGATACATAGACCATCGTACCGGCGTCCTCTTCTTCCGGAACAGGCAGTCCAAGATCTTCCATCAAATGGCGATTACCCGCCGCACACAACTTTCCATCCACAAGGGCTGTCACACCTTGCCCGGCTATCTCTTTTATCCCGGACACGCGGGTGCTGTCCGGTTTAGAGCCGTAACACCTCAGAAGAGACTGGGCAATGGGGTGACTGGAATATTGCTCCAAAAGTGCTGCACATTCCAAAATGGAGGAAGAGTCTGAAATTTCGGACGGACGAATATCCGCTACTTCGAACTCTCCTCTGGTGAGCGTACCTGTTTTATCAAATACAATGGTCTGAACTTGGGACAATTTCTCCAGATAGTTGCCGCCCTTCACCAGAATACCGCGGCGAGAGGCACCGCCGATTCCCCCAAAGAACGCCAGCGGAATAGATATTACCAGAGCGCAGGGACAGCTTATAACCAAAAAAATCAGGGCTCTGTGAATCCAAGAAGACCAATTCCCCAAAAAGAGCGGGGGTATCAGTGCCAAGCAAACAGCTCCTATCACAACGGCAGGTGTGTAATAGTGAGCAAATCGTGTAATAAAATTTTCCGCCTTTGCTTTTTTATTGGAGGCATTCTCAACCAGCTCCAAAATTTTCGCTACTGTACTTTCGCCGTACGGTTTTGTAACCCGAATCGTAAGCACCCCGGAAAGATTTACACAACCGGATATGATATCGTCCCCCGACTGCACCCGGCGGGGAACAGACTCTCCTGTAAGGGCTGCCGTGTCCAGTGTAGACTCTCCACTGAGAATAATACCATCCAGGGGAACCTTTTCTCCCGGTCGAACCTGGATAATCTCATCCACTGCCACCTGCTCCGGGTCCGATTCCACAAAAACTCCATTTCGCTGCACATTAGCCACATCTGGACGAATGTCCATAAGAGCAGCTATCGACTTGCGGCTCTGGCGGACTGCATGCGTCTGAAACAGCTCCCCTATCTGATAAAACAACATTACCGCTGCTGCTTCAGAATACTCTCCCAGGAAAAAAGCACCAATGGAGGCGAGAGACATAAGGAAATTCTCATCAAACACCTGCCCGTGGGCAATGTTCCGTACGGCTTTCCACAGCACATCCCATCCCACAACGCCATAGGGAACCAAAAACAAAAGCAGTTTCCATACTCCCTCGGCCGGGAGTACAGCAGCCACTACCAAGAGTACCCCAGCGGTTAGAATACGGAAAAGCATCTTTTTTTCTTTTCTGGTCACCATCTCGCCTTCTTTCCTCGTGCAGTCATTATATCAATACCCTGCAGTCCGGTTCCACTTTTCTGCAGCATTTCACTACTTTCTTCATGATTTCATCAAAATGAGTCTCATCCGCATCAATCACCATTTTCTGCGTGAGAAAGTTCACTGATACGTCCGACACCCCATCCAGCTTTTTAATGGCGTCTTCCATTTTCCTGGCGCAGTTTGCACAGTCCAGATCTTCCAGCTGAAATGTTTTTTTCATCTTTCGTTCCCCCTATTCATTAATATGCTCCATCCCCTGGGCAATAAGAGTACGCACATGATCATCTGCTAAAGAATAAAAAACTGTTTTGCCTTCTTTCCTCGGCTTCACCAATCTGCTTGCTTTCAGCACTCTCAGCTGGTGGCTTACTGCAGACTGAGTGAGATTTAGCAATTGGGCAATATCACACACGCACAGTTCTGCCTCAAACAGAGCATATAAAATTTTAATACGTGTTGAATCCCCAAAAACCTTGAACAGTTCTGCCAGATCATAAAGCTTTTCATCTTTTGGCATTTGTGAAAGAACTTGCTGAACTATCTCTTCGTGGACAAAGAGAAAACCGCAGCGTTCGATATCATTAACTTCTGTCATAACGGAAACCTTTCAAACAAATATATGAACGATTGTTCATATATTATCACATTATGGGCCTCCTGTCAACCCCTCTGTACGAAGATGCGTGGAGAGCCTGTAAAATCGCTCATTGAAACGCAGGGTGCTAGATCCTTCAACCAGCTTCATCTCAACGCCTTATACAACCTGAACTATGGCATTTACACGGATGCCCTTATCCAGCCGGCGTCCGAAAAGAACGAGTCCGACGCCTTGATTGAGATGGTAAAAAACTCCAAGTTCCGCAATAAAGCTCTTTACACTGTCGATAGAGGTTATGAGGGCTATAACCTCATTGCACACTTCATTAAAATGGGTGCCTTCTTCCTAATTAGGGCTAAAAGGGGTGCAGCCGGCATCGTCAAAGGCTTGGGATTGCCTAAGGAAGGCGAATTCGACGTCACCTTTACCTTATCTCTCACCAGAAAAAACTCTCAGGAAACCCGGAAACTGTGTGCAGAGCACCCGGAACAGTATAAAATCCTCAGCCCAGGCACCACGTATGACTTTCTGCCTGGGCACAGCGACCGGAATGCCCCTGCCGAATTCGACACCATCAGCTTTCGTATTGTCCAGTTTAAACTTCCTGGTTCCGAGGATGGCTATGAAGCTGTCATCACAAATCTTCCAGCGGACAAGTATCCTCCCGAAAAACTGAAAGAGTACTACAACATGCGCTGGCAGATTG
>CAZGAM010000090.1:0-8903 GCA_964523685.1 uncultured Oscillospiraceae bacterium
ATACCGTGGCGTCCTGCGCGCGGTTTCGGATCCTGGTTCGAGGAATTCCTGTTTGATCTGGGCGAAGATGAATTCGGTGCCAGATGACTTCCAGCCAAATGAATCACTCCCTTACTTTTAGGGTTTTTCAGCATCAGGTTTTGCTTGCCTTGCCATTATATAGGATTTCAAGTAAAAAAGCAACAAAAAATTACGAAAAATTGCGAAACGGTAAACAATTTCTTCTTGTAAGCAGATGAATTCGGAAAAAAGAGATAGAATAAGCCGTTATTATGTGTGAATTTTGTGCAATATGAACAACTGTGCTTTCGGCTTCCACATAGGAGCCGGAGGGATTCGCTTGGAAAGAGAGAAAGGAGGCCTGATGTTCGTAGAATCTTGGCTGTTTCCTGTGTTGGCTCTGAATTGATGGGGGAGTGCGTTGAGCGTTCCGGACTTGATGTATATCGTACGTCCGAGTCAGATGACCTTTAGGTCGGACTGGCGGGGAGGACATCAAAATCGGTACTTATACAATCAGCCTGTGCGCAACAGGATTCCTTACAGTCCGTGAGGGTTCCTCGTCTCGCGTCATATTGCTGTCAGCAGGAATTCCTCTTTTACGGAACGAATTGATTATGTAACTGTGGGGTTGGGAAGAGGGAAGCGAGGCTTGATTTTTATGTATTCCCTGTCCTGGTCGTTACGCCAGATGCGTGCAGATTGGCCGTTTCTCGTTCAACTCGGCGAAACTAAAAAGTTTGGCTTGACAGAAGACGTGCAACTTAGTATAATAAGGGAGCTTTTGGCCGAGTAGTTCAGCTGGTTAGAATGCCGGCCTGTCACGCCGGAGGTCGAGGGTTCAAGTCCCTTCTCGGTCGCCAGCTGCTGTAGCTCAGTCGGCAGAGCGCGTCATTGGTAATGACGAGGTCGGCGGTCCGAATCCGCCCAGCAGCTCCAGGAAAAGCGTATACAGAAGACGGTATGGCTTAAGGTCATGCCGTTTTTCTGTATTTGCTGCAGGATTTGCAGGCAATATTCGTGGGGATCGGACAAGGAGATCATCTTACGTTCAAAATTTCCCAAGGAGACGGGAAAGAAAAGGGGTTTTGAAACCATGATACTGATTGCTGCCGTCGATGACAGGGACGGCATGATGTTTAACAAGCGGCGGCAGAGTCAGGACCAGATTCTGCGGCAGCGCATTCTGGAAATGACTGATCACAGCAGACTGTGGATGAATCATTACACGGGAAAGCAGTTTATGGCGAACGATGGAGTTTGCCCAAAGCAGATTCAGGTAGACGATGATTTTATGCACAAGGCTGCTCCGGGTGAGTATTGCTTTGTGGAAGACGTTTCTGCTGCATCTTATGAAAAGAAAATAGAACAAATAATTTTATTTAAATGGAACCGCAAGTATCCGGGCGACTTCTTTTTTGATATTGATCTGAAGAAAGACGGGTGGAAACTGGCTGTGTCAGAAGATTTTCCAGGTTCTTCCCATGAAAAAATAACCAAGGAGGTCTATCTGCGATGAAATCCCAAGGTAAAAGGACCGGGGGTTGGGAAAATCGAAAGGGCAGCGCAATAAGGCTCCTGGCGTTTCTTCTGGTGCTTTGCAGTGTCTGTCTCCTGGTTAGCGGGTTTGCTGTAAGGAATGTTCCGGACAGGGGTGGATCTGCCTTCGCAAGGGTCAACGCCGCCGTTCAAGTGTACAGAGGACCTGTTTTGGATGGATACAGGGCACAGAGTAATGCAGGCAGCATGGATCTTGCTGCCATTGCGCAGTATGATGGCAGTCCCTATGTTGCGCTCAACGATAATATTCCTGCGTTTTCTGAGGAAGACCTTTCATCCTATTCTTTTGAATCGTACAGCGATTTGGATTTTCTGGGCCGATGCGGAGCTGCGTATGCCTGCATTGGAACCGATTTGATGCCAACAGAAGAGCGCGGGTCCATCGGACAGGTTAAGCCTTCCGGCTGGCACACGGTCAAATATGACTTTGTGGATGGAAAGTATCTATATAACCGCTGTCATCTGATTGGATATCAGCTTACAGCGGAAAATGCGAACACGAAGAATCTGATTACGGGCACACGATATCTCAATGTGGAAGGGATGCTTCCCTTTGAGAATATGGTAGCGGACTATATCAAAGAAACCGGGAACCATGTACTGTATCGCGTGACACCTGTTTTTGCGGGTGATAATCTGATCGCCAGCGGTGTCCAAATGGAAGCGGAGTCTGTTGAAGACGATGGCGATGGGATCCTGTTTAATGTCTTCTGCTATAACGTACAGCCCGGCGTTATTATTGACTATGCAACCGGGGACAGCTGGCTTGATGAGTCCAACGGGACAGCAGAAACATCTGAAGGGCAGGGAATTCAGGCAGAGTATGTTCTGAACACCAACAGCCACAAATTTCATCTGCCTTCCTGCTCCAGCGTAGGGCAGATGAACGAGGCGAACAAACAATATTTCACGGGGTCACGGGAAGAATTGATCGCCATGGGGTATGATCCATGCAAGAACTGCAATCCCTGAAAGCATATCTTACGCTTCCTGAAAAGAGGGCCGGATTCAGTCTCTTTTGGCAAGAAATATAGGCACAAACATCATAGCTGCTTATCGAGATTTCGATTTATTTTATGGAAATATTTTTTCCAATAGCTCAGCTCCTTTGAAATAAGTTTGATTGCAACGGATCGCTTTCTGTTATGTAAATACTTTGCACAGCTTCCAGAAAGTCTGCTTCTCTGTTAGTTGAATAGCAACATGCAGGTAGCTGCACATAGGCTTAGCCTCCGTTTGTATCGGCCGTTCGACCGTCTGGCAGCAGCTACTTACCATCCACGAATTTTTCGATCGGCACAATCCCCATTTTTTCGAAGGCTTCTTGAAAGGGAGGTTCGGCAATACCTTTCTCTGTGATAATGCCGGTGACCAGGCTGTGATCGGTGACATCAAACGCCGGATTTACAACGTTCACGCCTTCTGGGGCCATGCGCTGCCGGTACCACATTTCTGTGACTTCCTCTGGTTTTCGCTGCTCAATATAAATTTCATCTCCGGTGGCAAGGGACATGTCAATGGTAGAGGAAGGGGCACACACATAGAAGGGCACGCCATAATGTTTGGCAATAATGGCTACGCCGCAGGTTCCAATCTTGTTGGCGAAATCACCGTTGGCAGCTACCCGGTCACAACCGACGAAGATGATGCCGATTTTTCCAGAGCTCATGGTATACGAGGCCATATTGTCACACTGAACGTAAGTATCCACCCCCGCTGCCTGCATTTCGTAGGCACTCAGCCGGGCTCCCTGAAGCAGCGGCCTGGTCTCATCACAGTATACATGCAGATCCTTTTTCCCATCCCAGCCGTGTTCCAGGGCAATGTACACGGGTGCCAGAGCCGTTCCGTATTTTGCTGTAGCCAGTGTACCCGCATTGCAGTGGGTCATGATTCCAACGCCTCTGCCGAGTTTTTCCAGAAGCTGATAACCATAGGTGCCAATAGCTCGGCTGATCTGGATGTCTTCCTCCCGGATGGCATCTGCCTCTTTCAGCAGGCGCTTTTTCATCTGGGCCACTGTCAGATGATCTCTCTCCAGGAGCAGTACGGCGTGCATTCTGTTTAAAGCCCAGCTTAAATTTACAGCGGTGGGTCTGGAAGAGTTGATGTATTTCATTATCTGGGTGCATTTGGCTGTAAGCTCATCCATATCTTCTGTCTGGCATTGGTCCGCCAGAAGATAATAGGCATATCCTCCGGTCACACCAATGGCCGGAGCGCCACGAACCCGCAGGGAGTAGATAGCCTCCCAGATATCCTCTGCTTTGCTTAATGAGAGATATTTACACTTGTTTGGAAGCAGTGTCTGGTCCAGAATGAGCAGCTCCTTTTTATTGTCAGCCAGGACAACAGTATCCAGGTTTAAAGCATTTTCCATCTTTAGCGATCTCCTTTTTGCAGTTGAAAGGATCCCCTTTCTACGGTTTTGGGAGTCTTTTGGTTCCAGAAGGTGACAGTTGAAGCATGTCTCGTTTCTGCAACCTTAAGTTAGCCAATTTTCTCACAAGATTCTTGACTTTGATTATAATATAAATCAACAGGACTCCCCGCACCTCTCAACGATGTGGCCCAGGGGAGACATTTGTAAAATCAAGAAAAATCAAGCATAAAAGTTGTATTTTAGATGCTGCACTGACCTGCACATTATTCACGGCTCTTTGCGGAAGATTGTATTTCAGGGTATTTCCGCAATGCCCGCCGGGCTTTCAATATCGGATGGGGAAAAAGGCGTATTTGGAGTGCCGTTTCGGTTGGTATAGTCCTGATCCGTCCGGCAAAAAATCGGTATATGCCTTTGAGGTAAGCTCTTTTTGAAGAATATACTATATCACCGGCATTCCCAAAGAGTTGAAATCAATAGTGGAAAAGTAAAACGCAAGGCACTCTGCAAAGGGTGCCTTTATTTGTCCCGGATTTTATGGTGAATTTTCTCTGCCGCTTATACGAATAGATCAGTTACACTGCAGAGAATATCGAATCATCTGGTTGCTAATTAGTATGATAGGAGCTTTTTGGCTATGTCTGAAAATGTAATTGCTTTTTGCATCAAATATGATATAATATAAGACCGCCGAATTCATAGCAGGAGGGCTGTTTTTTGGCCAACACAATGCCCCGCTTGTGTGCAGCGAAGAGGAAATTGCGGAACTTGAGTATATGAATCTTGACGGGAGGAATCCGTAAATTGCTTTGTGAGCAAAGATAGTCCAGTATTTCATCACCGGGAAGACAATTACCAAGATCAGCAAGAAATACCATGAGCGGGAAGACACGGTGATCAAGTGGAAACGGTGAGTTGCAGAATATGGCC
This sequence comes from uncultured Oscillospiraceae bacterium, assembly GCA_964523685.1. Taxonomy (GTDB): domain Bacteria; phylum Bacillota; class Clostridia; order Oscillospirales; family Oscillospiraceae; genus CAJOIG01. The sequence continues at coordinate 4,874 of CAZGAM010000090.1, forward strand.
CTCGGGGCTACTGAATCTGCCTGGGGGGCACCGTGACAAATAGGACCCGGACTTCGGAAAACGACTGGTTGGAACGATTCATTCCGATCCGCAGAGAGGGCATATCGGGATGGACCGTGGAGCTCCTTGCGCGCAGCTGCAAGCCTCCACCGCAACGGTAAAGCGGTACCTAAAAAAGGAGGTATCCCGCTGAAAGATTGAATCACCCAGCGGCGGCAGTACCCGGCATGATAGAAGCAGGTGCGTAGAAGGCGGTTGGTACCGTATTGAATAAGTCGGAGTGCCCCGATTTGGCTGCACAGCAAAGTGGATGGGTGCTGCATCAATTAGGACCCCAATGGGGGAACCGGGGCGCCTGAACCTGGGCATCGCAGTCATCTGACCGATTGCGGTAAGAATAAAAAATAACTCTGCTGCCCTGTTTGGCGCTGTCTATTGTGAAGCCAATTATCAGCGGCAGGAAAGATTCCAGTCAATACAAGAGACAGACATGATCAGGAAAACCTGAATCAGGAGATAACATTTCTACACCAACAATTGGCAGCAAGGATATGAGGATCTGAAAGGCAAAAGCAATAAGGATAACATAGGCAAGGTGCTGCTTTATGTGAAAGACAGGATATTGGGTGCAGCAGTTATTGAACACTGCGAACAGTTTGCCGGCTGCTTTTTGAATTCCGGCCGGTGGAATTTCTAGCATATCAGGAGGATAAGAGCATGGCCCTACAGACAGACAATATTCCGGAATGTATTCAGGTGCGAGGGGCACGGGTACATAATCTGAAAAACATCGATGTAGATGTACCCTTGAATAAAATTGTTGGCGTTGCCGGGGTATCCGGTTCCGGTAAATCCTCTCTAGCGCTGGGGGTGCTGTATGCAGAGGGATCCAGGCGGTATCTGGAATCGCTGTCTACCTACACAAGACGCCGTTTGACGCAGGCAGAGCGTGCGAGTGTAGATGAGGTGTTGTATGTGCCGGCCGCCCTTGCTCTACGGCAGCGCCCGGGTGTGCCGGGAATTCGCTCTACCTTTGGCACAGGGACAGAGCTTTTAAATGTGCTGCGGCTGATGTTTTCCCGTCTGGCGTCGCACAGGTGTCCCAACGGACACTATTTGGATCCTACTATGGATGTGGCGGCGGGAAGAGAGCTTGTTTGTCCTGTATGCGGAGCACATTTTTATGCGCCGGGAGCAGAGGAATTGTCCTTCAATAGTACCGGTGCCTGCAGAAACTGTGACGGGACGGGAACCGTGAGGACGGTGGATGAGAGTACTCTGGTGGAGGATGATTCCCTGACGATTGAGGAAGGCGCAGTCCTTCCCTGGCAGACACTGATGTGGTCGCTTATGAAGGATATTGCCCGGGATCACCTGGGCATTCGTACGGATGTTCCGTTCCGTGATCTGACCGACAGGGAAAAAGAACTGGTTTTCCACGGACCTGCGGAAAAGCATCATGTGCTGTACCACAACGAGAAAACCAATACCGCCGGTGAGATGGATTTTACCTATTATAATGCAGTATACACGGTAGAAAATGCTCTGGCCAGAGTCAAGGATGAGAAGGGCATGAAGCGGGTGGAGAAGTTCCTGAAAATCGGGCCCTGTTCGGAGTGCGGCGGTACCCGGTTGTCAGAAGCCGCCCGTGCCCCCAGACTTCGCGGTATTTCCTTAGGAGATGCGTGTCGCATGACCCTGGAGGAGCTGATTGAATGGGTGCAGGGAGTGCCGGAAACACTCCCGGAACCCATGCGCCCCATGGCGCAGAGTATCTGTGAGTCCTTTCAGCATACGGCCAAGCGGCTTATGGACCTGGGACTTTCTTATCTGACCCTGGATCGGGAGGCAAGTACTCTCTCCACAGGGGAAAGGCAGCGGATGCAGCTGGCCAGAGCAGTGCGAAACCGTACTACCGGGGTGCTGTATGTGTTGGATGAGCCGTCCATTGGGCTGCATCCCTTAAACCTGGAAGGGGTAACCGGCGTTATGGATGATCTGGTAGCTGACGGAAATTCCGTGGTTCTGGTAGACCACGATGTCAATATTCTCTCCCATGCAGACTGGATCATAGAAATGGGACCCGGCGCCGGTGCTGAGGGGGGCAGGGTGATTTCACAGGGAACGGTTTCGGAAGTGGAGAGCGACAGTCATTCCAGCATTGGCCGTTTCCTGTCAGGAGAGAGAATCCAGGGCAGAGGCCAAAAGATCCGGGAGGAAGAGCTCTTTGCACTGGGCACAATTCATATGTCTACTGATCAGATTCACACGGTACAGCCTCTGGAAGTGGATTTGCCCAAGGGCCGGCTGATTGCTGTCACCGGGGTTTCTGGCTCCGGGAAAACAACCATGGTACTGGAAAGCCTGGTGCCGGCTCTGGAGGCTTGGACCAAAGGGGAGAAACTTCCGAAGCACGTGAGAAAGATCGACGCTCCCGGGATCGCTCATGTGAAGCTGATAGATGCTACACCCATTGGCATCAATGTGCGCTCCACAGTAGCTACCTATGCGGATGTCCATGATGAACTGCGGAAAGCCTACGCCCATACTCCGGATGCGAAAGCACATGGGAAAAAGGCCGGAGACTTTTCCTACAATACAGGCTCCCTTCGCTGCCCCGTGTGTGATGGCACCGGATCCATCAGCTTGGATGTGCAGTTTCTGCCGGATGTGAATATACCTTGCCCGGATTGCCGGGGATCCCGGTACAGTCGGGAAGCGTATTGCATCCGGAGAAAAAACAGGAAGAAAGAGAGCTTTTCTCTCCCGGAACTGATGGAATTGAGTGTAGAGGAAGCACTGGAAGCGGTTTGTGATTTGCCCAATGTCTGCCGAAAACTGCAGGTGCTTTGTGAATTGGGTCTGGGATATCTCACGCTGGGGGAGGAGACGCCCAGTCTGTCCGGTGGCGAGGCTCAGCGGTTGAAACTGGCCAGTGAGATGGGCAGAGAGCAGGCAGATACAGTATTTGTATTTGATGAACCTACGATAGGTCTTCACCCGCTGGATGTGGAGAGTCTCCTGGGCGTGTTCCGGCGCCTGACGGAAAAAGGCGCCACTCTATTGGTCATCGAACACGATCTGGATATCATCCGCAATGCTGACTATTGCCTGGACCTGGGACCAGGAGGCGGAACGAGCGGCGGCAGGATTATTGCCAGGGGTACACCGGAAGAAATTAGGAATAATGAGAAAAGTATTACGGGAAGGTATCTGTAAGTCAGCCAAATAGTCTGATACAAAAAATTGATGCACATTCTTTTGGTGACCAGATCCTACACAGAAAGTTGAGGGAATTGTTCCGCAAAAAGAGCCTGGGTGCATTCATCGCCTGAACTGGCGTATGAGCTCCGCTGTAGGTGTTTTTTACAGCCATACCAGCGATACGCATGAGACGGCGCTCATCGAAGGGAATTTCCAGATCCGGAGGTGTGCGTCGGCCATGGGCGGCACTGAAGCAGCTGCGTACAGAGCGGAGCCAAGGGTATATGTTGATGATTTCGTAGTTATCACAAGTGGCTGTGCAGGGAGAAACACTGCCCAAAAGAGTACTGGCTGAGGATACCAGTTCACTGCAGTACCAGCGAGTAAAGTGGAGTGCCTGCTCTGCCTGCTCCGTAAAGCGGGAAACACCAATGCAACCTCCGCCCCAAGCAGTGGATTGCCGCCAGGAGTTATGGCGTATCCGATACGGTCGCGGATTTTGGATTTATGCCCTACCAGAGGGGAGGCGTAGTGATTAACTTAACAATATTCAAGAAACTGGTCACAAAAATACTTCCCCAAACGGGGTTTATTCAACTTTTGGAATACTTCGGAATTGTCACAGTCATTGTATTTCTTCGTATTGTCTGCAGCATGGGGTTCCAGAGAATTGCACCCAAAACGTATTCGATTATAACTGAGGCAGATAACATAAACAGTCTGTGCAACGCCTGAGCAAGGCTCTGAAAGTATCAAAAAAAGCCTTGACAGGATGCGCTGCCAGGCTCTATAATAGTCCAAGAAGGGGGCCACTTTACGACAAGCG
>CAZGAM010000091.1:0-849 GCA_964523685.1 uncultured Oscillospiraceae bacterium
TTCCAACACACCGGCACATCAATTTACTCTATTTTAACCTTTCAGAAGGAAAAAATCAAGATGGCAAATGGGGATAAAAAGTGTTAACTGGCATTTTTTGATAAGAAAGCATTAATGAAGCCATCAATGTCTCCATCCATCACAGCCTGGATATTGCTGTTCTCATATCCGGTGCGGGCATCTTTGGCAAGGGTATAGGGCATGAAAACATAAGAACGTATCTGGCTGCCCCACTCGATTTTCATTTGAACGCCCTTAATATCTTCGATTTTCTCCAGATGCTCTCTCTCCTTGATTTCGGCAAGACGGGCTCTCAGCATCTCTTTACAGTTTTCCAAATTCTGGAAATGACTTCGCTCTACCTGACTTGACACGACGATTCCTGTAGGAATATGGGTAAGACGGACAGCAGAGCTTGTCTTATTAACTTTTTGACCACCGGCTCCGGAGGAGCGGTATACATCCATTTTAATGTCCTCCTCCCGCAATTCGATCTCCCCTGTGTCAGCAATTTCCGGCATAACCTCTACGGCTGCAAAACTGGTATGGCGGCGGCCGGAGGCGTCAAAAGGACTGATGCGAACCAGCCGGTGTACGCCGTGCTCGCTTTTCAAGTAGCCATAGGCATTTTCGCCCTCAATCTTTATGGCGGCTGATTTAATTCCGGCTTGATCCCCATCCTGCCAGTCCATGAGAGTATACTTATATCCATGGCGCTCCGCCCACATGGTATACATGCGATACAGCATCTGGGCCCAGTCCTGGGCTTCTGTGCCACCTGCCCCGGCGTGGAACGCTACAATCGCATTGTTGCTGTCGTATTCTCCGGTGAGAAGGGTGGAAAGACGG
>CAZGAM010000091.1:859-8863 GCA_964523685.1 uncultured Oscillospiraceae bacterium
GAGAGCCTCGTCTGTTCCAGGTCGCTGACAAATTTTGCATAGTTCTCTTCCAGTTCCGGAAGCATGCTGTCATCGTTCTCTTCTATGGCCATTTCGCACAGGGTGATCATATCCTCCCAGGAGGAAGAAAGTTTCTGAAATTGATCGCATTTGTGCTGAAGGGATTTCAGCTTTTGCTGTTCTTTCTGGCATTTTTCTAAATTGGACCAATAATCCGGCTCTTCTTCTTCCGCATGAAGTTTTTCTATCTCCAGCCGGGCGTCATCCAAGTGCATGGCCTGCTCCAGTCGATCCAGTTCCGGACGGCAGACATTCAACTTGTTCTTATACTCTTCAAACTGTAGCAAAGCCATAATCTTATCCTCGTTTGTGCAGATGTGATTCGCTATGCATTGTACAGTGACATGCTCCCACCGCCTCTGTTTCCCATAGAGGCGGGGACTTCCTGCTCAACGATACGAATCATCGGGCTTAACAGGCTAACCCCCTGTGTCCCACGGTTTTATGCACTATACAATGGATTTAGGCGTTTGTCAAGAGACATGCAATGCATCCCGCCACTTTAGAACTGGAGAATCCCTGCATCTGTTCTTGTTGAAAACGGCCGAAAAACGCAAGCTCTTAGAATAATTTAGAAGAATTAGGTTTGCATTACGGTGTATTTTGTGGTATCTTGAATGGGCTATGAAACGATTGATTCCACTGATTATTTTGGTGTTTGTGCTGACGGCTGTTTTTATTGGGCTGCTTATCTACTACATATCCCGTCCGGGAGAGCCGGCCCCTACGCCCACACCGGTCGTGACCCCAACGATAGATCCTCATGCCGGGGAGATCGAGGTACGAAATCCATCAGGGGGAACCATGTGGGTGCCTGAGGCGCCGGATCTGGCGGCTTTTGGCCTGGAATGCACAGATTTCACCGTCGACAACCAGATCCCCTACTACCAGGGGGAAGGCCTTACCATGCGGCGGGGCATTGATGTCTCTGAACATCAGAGTGAGATTGATTGGCAGGCGGTGGCGGATTATGGCATTGAATTCGCCTTTATCCGAAGCGGATACCGTTCCTATGGAGACGGGGAACTCCATGAGGATCTGCAATTTCAAAAGAACATACAGGGAGCCCTGGAGGCTGGCCTGGATGTGGGCGTCTATTTTTTCTCTCAGGCACTCAATATTGTAGAGGCCGCGGAAGAGGCTGTGTATGTGATCCACCAGCTGGAGGATTATGAGATCACCTTACCTGTGTTCTTTGACTGGGAGAAGATTTCCGTAGAACCTGCCAGAACAGACAATGTAGCTGGGGAGACCATTACTGCCTGCGCCCTTGAGTTTTGCAAGCTGATAGAGGCGGGGGGCTATGAATCGGGAATCTATACCTTCCTGAATATGGCATACTACATTTATTCTCTGAATGAACTGGAAGATATAACCATATGGATGGGAGATCCGGGAACGATGCCTATCTTCTACTTTGATCACGACTATTGGCAGTACTCTATAACCGGTGCGGTTCCAGGCATCGATGTGGACGTAGATCTGGACGCCATGTATGTACGCGATGCGGACGACCAGACGGTCAGCGAACCGGAGGCAATCGGATAGGGTCCCGGAAAGGACATAAGAGAACCTTCGCCAGGTTTGAATGACAACCAGCTCGGACGAGTAGCCGCATGCAGGAAACGGCTTCCCGCCCGATTTTTTTGGCTCTTCCTGCATGGAAACGAAATGAAGCGTCATACACAGAGGTTCATACCCTTGCCCCGGCTGCGCGAAAAGACGGCCGCGCAGACAAAAGAAAAAAAGTCTTGACACATACCCCCGCGGGGTATATAATGCTAAATACCCCATGGGGGTATACTGCAAAGGAGGGAATCCCTTGGAAGAAGCAGGAAAATGCTGCGAGAAGAGGACGGAAAGGGCCGAGGAAGAGAAAAAGAAGCTGATTAACCGCCTCAATCGCATAGAGGGTCAGGTGCGGGGCCTGAAGGGAATGATCGAAAATGACGCCTACTGTACGGATGTTCTCAACCAGTCTGCGGCCGTCAACGCGGCGGTGAGTGCGTTTGAGAGAGAATTGCTCGACAGCCATGTCCGGGGATGTGTGGTCAGGGACATTCGGGCAGGCAGAGAAGAAGTAGTAGACGAGCTTCTGGAAACGCTCCAGAAGCTGGTGAGGTGAGAAGATGGAGCAATACAGCGTAACAGGTATGAGTTGTGCCGCCTGCAGTGCACGGGTGGAAAAAGCGGTTTCCAAAGTACCTGGGGTTACTGCCTGTTCGGTGAGTCTGCTGACCAATTCCATGGGAGTGGAGGGAACTGCCTCTCCCGGGGAAATTATTGCGGCGGTGGAGGCGGCAGGTTATGGCGCCGCGCGAAAAGGCGATAACCGTTCCGTGTCCGCTGCTTCCTCCACAGAGGAAGAGCTGAAGGATACCCAGACGCCCAAACTTCTTCGCCGCCTGATTGCCAGTGTCTGCATTCTGCTTCCGCTGATGTATGTATCGATGGGCCATATGCTGTGGTCCTGGCCCCTCCCGTCCTTTATGGAGGGGAATATTGTGTCCATGGGGATCTACGAGATGGTGCTGACAGCCGTGATTATGGCGATCAACAACCAGTTTTTCCTATCAGGGTTCCGGGCTCTGTGGCACCGGGCACCCAATATGGATTCCCTGGTTGCCCTGGGGGCAACAGCCGCCTTTTCCTACAGCCTGTGGGCCCTGTTTGCCGCCTCTTCCGCCATGATGGAGGACGGGGCGATGGCGGCCATGGCTTATATGGATGAATACTATTTTGAAAGCGCCGCTACGATTCTGACACTGATCACCGTTGGAAAGACACTGGAGGCCAGATCCAAGGGAAAGACCACCGATGCGCTGAAAGGCCTTATGAAACTGGCGCCGAAAACCGCCTGTGTGATTCGGTTCGGGCAGGAGTCAACCATCCCGGTAGAGCAGGTGGTATCCGGGGATGAGTTTGTAGTCCGGCCGGGAGAGAGCATTCCGGTGGACGGCATTGTGCTGGAAGGAACCGGCGCGGTAGACGAGTCTACTCTGACCGGAGAGAGCATTCCCGTGGATAAGGCGGAGGGAAGCCAGGTCTCTGCCGGAACGATGAATCAGGCAGGTTTCCTCCGCTGCAGAGCCACAAGGGTGGGACAGGATACCACGCTCTCTCAGATTATCCGCATGGTCAGTGATGCGGCAGCAACCAAAGCGCCGATCGCAAAAGTGGCGGATAGAGTTTCCGGCGTATTTGTTCCCGCGGTGATGATTATCGCGCTGGTGACGACGGTAGTCTGGCTGGCAGCCGGGCAGACACCGGGCTTTGCCCTGGCGAGAGGTATTTCTGTTCTGGTGATCAGCTGCCCCTGCGCTCTGGGTCTGGCCACGCCGGTAGCGGTTATGGTGGGCAGCGGGGTAGGGGCCAAAAACGGCGTACTGTTTAAAACCGCCGCCTCTCTGGAGTCAACCGGACGCACCGAGATTGTGGTTCTGGACAAGACAGGCACGATCACCGAGGGCAGGCCGCAGGTGACGGATATTTTCCCTGCAGAGGGGGTGTCCCGGGAGGAGCTTCTGTCCCTGGCCGGGGCTCTGGAGAGAAAAAGTGAACATCCTCTGGCGAAAGCAGTGACTGCCATGGCGGAGCAGGCCCATGTGCCTGTGCTGAATGCAGAAAATTTCCAGGCACTGCCTGGAAATGGGTTGACGGGAGTGGTGCAAGGCCGCACGGTTACCGGCGGAAGCATCCGCTTTCTCAGCAGCCAGACTGCGATGCCCGATGCACTGCGTTCTCTGGCGGACAAACTGGCTGCGGAGGGGAAAACACCCCTGGCTTTTGCCCGGGAGAAGGAGATTCTTGGCATCCTTGCGGTCGCCGATGTGATCAAGGCAGACAGTCCTCAGGCCATTCGGGAGCTGCAGAATATGGGCATACGCGTGGTGATGCTTACCGGGGACAACGAGCGGACTGCCGAGGCGATAGGAAATCAGGCGGGCGTGAAGGAAGTCATTGCCGGAGTATTGCCGGACGGGAAGGAAAGTGTTGTCAGACGGCTGAAAAAGCAGGGGAAAGTCATTATGGTGGGCGATGGGGTCAACGATGCCCCGGCGCTGACCAGCGCGGATACCGGGGTGGCCATCGGGGCAGGAACGGATGTGGCTGTGGACGCGGCGGATGTGGTGCTCATGCACAATACGCTGATGGATGTACCTGCGGCGATTCGTCTCAGCCGGGCCACCCTGCGCAATATTCACGAGAACCTCTTCTGGGCTTTTATCTACAACAGCCTGGGCATACCCCTGGCGGCCGGCGTTTTTATCCCGATTTTCGGCTGGCAGATGAACCCCATGTTTGGGGCGGCGGCTATGAGTTTGTCCAGCTTTTGTGTAGTGAGCAATGCTCTGCGGCTGAACTTTTTTGATATGCACAATTCCAGCCGGGACAGGCGGAGAAAACAAAAACATGCGAAAAAGGAGGATAACACAATGGAGAAGACCCTGACGGTGGAAGGCATGATGTGCGCGCACTGTGAGGCCACGGTGAAAAAGGCTCTGGAAGCCCTCGAGGGCGTGGAGCAGGCTGTGGTGAGCCATGAGGCGGGGACCGCTGTAGTGACCTTATCATCGGAAGTGGCGGATGAGGTGCTGAAAAAGGCGGTAGAAGACAAGGATTATACCGTGAAGTCAATCGCCTGAGCGGTTTTCCGGAAGCCCCTTTGAAGAACGGTACAGCCGCTCTTCGAAGGGGCCGTTGCCTTTTTTGGACCCAGCTGGATGGATGGCGAAACGGAAAGGACAGCCCTGTTGGCTGCCTTGTAGAAAGACAGGTATTTCTGCTGTGTCAGGCCCGGCCGGCAGCTGTCCACAGGGACATGGGGATTGAAATGGAGGCACTGGCCCTTGCAGGAGACGGGAAAATATGATACACTCTGTCTATCTTCCGGAAGCCAGGCGGAAAGACGGAAAATCCTGCCAGCCGGGGGAGAGCGTGAAAGCACCGGCGTCTTTGATGTGCGCGGCACCTGTCTCCTGGGACAGGCGAAACGGCAAGTTCGAGCCAGGCGGGGGAAAGGCACCTGCCGCAGCGGGGGGAGAAGGGGTCATGCGCAGCCCCAATGGATGTAGACGGAGGGGGCGCGCCTGCACGGCCGGCGGGGCCAGGCTTTCTCCGGTGGGGAACGGTGCCCTCCGCTTTCTGGAACTCGGTTACCAGTCCCCCAAAAAACGGGAAGAACCCGGCAGTTGGATGAGGCAGGCAGAAAGGAAATTTTCATGGAGCCAAATACACACATTACACAGGAAATACTGGAACAGTACGAGGCCGTCTTTGACGCCGATCGCGTCAATGCGGTCGCTATGAACGCTGTGGTGAACAACGGTCTGCACGCAGCTGCCAAAAACAGCCAGCTGGCGCAGCGAAACGACCACACGTTTTCCATCAGCCTTGCACAGGGCAAAGCCACCGATCAGAAAAGCAGCGGCCGCTGCTGGATGTTCGCCGCCATGAATACCATGCGCTTTGACTTGATCCATAAACTGAATGTCGAGCAGTTTGAGCTGTCCCAGTCCTATCTGTTTTTCTACGATAAGCTGGAGAAGTCCAACTATTTTCTGGAGAATATCCTGGAGACCCTGGAGGAACCGCTGAACGGTCGTCTGGTCAGCTTTCTTCTCAGTGCCCCCGTCAGTGACGGCGGCCAGTGGGATATGATTGTAAATCTGGTGAAAAAATACGGCGTAGTTCCCAAGGCGGCGTATCCGGAGTCCGTAGCATCTTCCGCCAGCAGGGAAATGGACGCCTGTCTTGAGGAAAAGCTGCGGGAGGATGCCTGCATCCTGCGGAAGAAGCACCAGCAGGGAGCGACGAGGGAGGAACTTCGCGCATGCAAGGCAGAGATGATGGAAGTAGTCTACCGCCTCTTGTGCATCTGCATGGGAAAACCGCCGAAGAAGTTTGATCTTGCCTGGCAGGACAAGGACAAGCAGTTTCACCGGGAATGCGGTCTCACGCCCCAGTCCTTCTTTGAAAAGTATATCGGCTGGGACTTGGAGGACTATGTGGGACTCATCAACGCGCCGACTGCGGACAAACCCTATGGGAAAAGCTATACGGTCAAGTATTTGGGAAACGTGAAAGAAGGGAAAGGGGTACGCTACCTGAACCTGGAAATCGGCGAACTCAAGCGGGCGGCCATAGCACAGCTGCAGGACGGAAAGCCCGTGTGGTTCGGCTGCGATGTGGGGAAATGCTTTGACCGCTCCACCGGCCTCATGGATCTGGAAAACTTTCAGTTGCAGAAGCTGCTGGGTACGGAGTTTACCATGACGAAAGCGGAGCGGCTGGATTACGGACAGAGCCTGATGACCCATGCCATGGTCCTGCAGGGGGTGAACCTGGACGAAAACGGCGTTCCAAACCGCTGGCGGGTGGAAAACAGCTGGGGCGAAGAATCCGGTGTGAAGGGCTATAATCTGATGACAGACCGCTGGTTTGATGAGTATCTGTATCAGGTAGTTGTCCACAAGAAGTATCTGACGCCGGAGCAGATCGCCGCTTACGAGGCGGAGCCGATAGAACTGGAGCCCTGGGACCCTATGGGATCCCTGGCGTGAAACTCCCGGTTCCCGGCGCAGTCAGATCAAAATGGCCCGGGGCCGGAAACACACGGGGGATGCGTGCTGGTACGCATCCCCCTGTTTTTTAGCGCTTTTCAGTCGAGTATATGGCCGCTGCTCATGCCCGGACCAGATCCCTGGGTGGGCAGCCAGTCGATGGCTTTTTTGATGTAGGCATCCCAAAAATCCCAGTCATGACCGCCGGGGCCTTCCTCATAGGTGACAGAGACTCCCTGTTCCTGCAGATAAGCCGCCATGGCCCGGTTCGCCTCCAGAAGAGAGTCGGATAAGCCGCAGGCCATGTAGATTTTCGGAATGGGTTTGCTGTCTTCTTTCCGCATGCGAATCAGGGCTTTCGGGTCCTTGTCGCTGCCAAGCAGTTTTGTCAGATCGCCAAAACACGCCTGAGCATAGCTCCGGCTCTCCAGCAGAGAGCCGCTCTTTTTTGTCCGGGCGGCGATCTCTTCCAGGTGAAGAGCCCCGGACAGAGACACGATATACCCAAAGGTATCGCTGTACCGCAGGCCGTTGCGCATGGCCCCGTAGCCGCCCATGCTCAGTCCGCCGAGAAAGGTGTCCTCCCGGGCATGCGACAGGGGAAAGATCTTCCGGGTCAGTTCCACCAGTTCCTGTCCCACAAACTGTCCGTAATTATTTCCCTCCTCTGGGCGGTCCACATAAAATGAGTTGTCCCCGGAGGGCATCACGACCGCCAGATCCTTATCCTCCGCATAGCGCTGCAGGCGGGTTCCGCAAACCCAGTCCGTATAACTGCCAAAAATTCCATGGAGCAGATACAGTGTCTGATAGGGTTTGTCTCCCCGGGGGCTCGATCCGGCGGGCACAAGTTTGTCAGCCGGCAAAATCACATTCACAGGGACAGTGCGCATGAGAGCGCGGCTCATCAGGTTCATCTGAAGCAGGGCCATGATTTTTCCTCCTTAATCCACAGCAGGCTCTCGCAGCCTCTATCATACAGCGGACAAAAAGAGATTGCAAGCCTATTTGAACATCGCCTAAAGATAAACGGATGGTCTTTGACGGGCCTTCGGGACTTGGAAAGACCATGGTAGCCACTGGACTTGGTCTCCATGCTGTCAACAATGGCTACACTGTCTGCTACAGGAAGATGGTCTTCCTGGTCAAGATTCTGGATCATGCCGACAGGGAACGCAGCGCTGAGTTCCGCCTTAAAAACTTGTGTAAATTTCAGTTGTTTACTATCCTGAATTTCCAAAAAACCGGTAACAGATAGCCAAAAAACAGGCTCGAAAAATTAATAATTTTTTCGTGCTATGGCATATAGTGATCTTATAGTGATCACGATGTATCCAATTACGTAGAGGAAGTTACGCTGTTCCTGCTATGTACTGGTGTA
>CAZGAM010000092.1:0-3214 GCA_964523685.1 uncultured Oscillospiraceae bacterium
AGCCCCAGAGAAGAATGGGGCTTCACTTTGGAATCCCAGATGCTTGCGCATCGGGGTGAAATAGCTATAAAAGGGGAGCTTGTGAGCAGGCTGAGAGGAAGGCATCACCTTCGACCCACAACACCTGATGCGGATAATGCCGTCGTAGGAAAGCAGAATTATCTTCAAAGACAGGTGCTGGCACGGCACCTGTCTTTTTCCAATCAGGGTCCGAAGTTTCCCTTGATACTCAGAGAAAGGAGTGTGAAGAATTCAAAAAAACAGCGTCAACCGCATGACAGTGCGGCGGACAGAGGGGAGCGCCTCATGTCTGGTAGCAAGCGAGGGAACCCGTGTTCCGGGGTGAGAGGGGGCCAGCAAGCCCTGACCGCTAAGAGATGCATCTCACCTTTGGTGGGATCTGGCAATATGCCGTGGATCAAATCATATCGGAGGTACTTTCCATGCGAAGCACGAGAACCCACAAGCTTACCGCCGCTGCTCTTTTATGCGCTGTAGCAGTAGTGGGAAGTCTATTTTCCTTTCCCATCTTGGGGAGTAAGTGTTCCCCCGTTCAGCATATGGTCAATATTATTTGCGCTGTTCTGCTTGGACCTTGGTACGGTGTAAGCGCTGCTTTTGCTGCCAGTCTTATACGAAATCTTCTGGGGCTTGGAAGTCTCATGGCCTTTCCTGGAAGTATGATCGGCGCTCTTTTTTGCGGAATTGCATATTGGAAAAGCAAATCCCTCCTTCTCACCCTGCTAGCTGAGGTTTTCGGAACCGGCATAGTGGGCGGGCTATGTGCCTATCCGGTTGCTGTTTTATTTATGGGGCAGGAAGCAGGAGATATTGCTTTTTATGCCTACATGGTTCCCTTTCTGCTCTCCACGATCGTTGGCTCTGCCATCTCCGGAGTTCTGCTTTATTCTCTCGATAAAGCAAAAATCCTCTCCAAAATGCAAAATCAAATTGGCTCTTAATCGCTTGGATCCCAACGTGAGAAGAAAGGAAATATACTTATGAGGCGATGCGTTGTTCTTGCTGGTGCGGACATTCATAGTTACGACAGAATTCGGTCCATGCTCCGTCCGGAAGACTTTATAATCTGCTGTGACAGCGGTCTAAAACATAGAACCGCTCTTGGCATAGAACCTGATCTCATTGTTGGTGATTTTGATTCCTGCGATAATCCCCTTCTTCCCATAGAAACCCTGGTTCTGCCTACAATCAAAGACGATACAGATTCAGCCTTTGCTGTAAAAGAGGCAATCCATCGGGGGTTTGAAGAATTTCTTCTCCTTGGTGTTGTCGGAGGCAGATTAGACCACACGATTGGGAATGTATCTCTTCTGAACATGCTGCACGAAGCCGGGAAAAAAGCGATTCTGCTTGATGACTTCTCAGAGATGGAGATTGTCTCCAAAACTCCTGTTTTCATTCCCGCTTCCTTTTCTTTCTTCTCTCTGTTGAATATATCTGGTATTGCCCGCGGGATCACAATCAAAAACGCAAAATATCCTTTAACCAATGCCGAAATCACCTGCAATTATCAATACGGTATAAGCAACGAGGTATTGCCAGGTACTACGGCTGAAGTGGCTGTTTGTGAAGGGAAGCTATTGTTGATAAAAATTTTCTAACGCCATTTCACACATATTAACAACTAGGAAAAAACACCACATCTCCCTTGATTGGATGTGGTGTTTTTTCTAAGAATTTATTATTTTATGTTAAGTTTGTATCTTCCTCTGTACTGTTGATAGAACCAAATATCCCTCTGCATTCAAGCAGTGCAGAATATACAGGCAGAGGCTTTGTCTATCTGTCAAGCGGGCAGCTTTCTACCGGATTTCCAGCGTAAACGCCTCGATGATCGCTTTCCCCTCTCCTTCTTCCACAGCATGCGTGATTACCACCTCATCGCCCTCATTGAGAATGATAACATTCGGTTCCTGTTCGGCTGAAATGGCATAAAATACTTCCTGATCGTCCAAGCGAATATAATACCAGCTTGTTCCATTCAAAACAGCCGTGCGTATTTCTGCTACTTTTCCCTGACTTTCTTCCTGCGCGGCAGGCAATCCCACATCCTTCACAACGCCCCGTTCGGAGAGCATCTGCACATAGGTTCTCTCGCAATCTGACACAGTTGTGCCAGTAGCCACAATTTGGTACTGAGCCACATTCACCATAGCGTAACTTTTTACCAGGTTAGTAGCATCCATAAGAGGGATAAAATAAGAGGGCTGACCAGATATGTTCAGCAGCAATGGGAAAGTGGCGGTATATCCGAGATCCTGCACAACGCCCATAGCAGATGCCATCGCTGCGCGTTCTGTCGCGCCCGGCGCCACATAGTAATGCGTCTCTTTCGTACGCATATTGCACAGAAGGAACCCGAGGTTCGATTGATCTGCATTTGCACTGGTAACCCCTGTATACATATACACATCGTCATTCATGGCAATATAGTTATAACCAGCTGTTGTAATGGTGACATCTCTCTGGCCAAGCAGAGAATTGATATATCCATGTACCATTTTCCCATGGTAGTCATATTGCTCCATGATCAGAGTGGGAGTATACAGCGTATCTACCCAGGTGGGGACCTCCTCATAATATTCACTCTCCCCTGTCACCGCATCCATTAAAACGGCTCCCCGGATATCTTTTCCGCCAAACAGGCCAATTGTTTTGACCAGTCTCGGCGCGATCCACCAGGGATGACCATCCTCATCTATCTCAAACTCCGGTGTTGAGAACATCATGGTAGGATATTGAAAACGAAGATGCCGCAGTACATTCCGATTCAAAGGCTCAGAGAAGGAATATTTTATTCCTTCCGACAGACGGACTACCGATGCCTCCTGTGTGACCATATCGACAACGACATAGGCGGGCAGGCCATTTCTGCGGTTCGTAAACCATTTGAACAAATCAGCATAACTAATAGGCGCTACACGGACAGGGCGTCCCTGATAGTTAATCTGTGTGGAGTCATTCGAATATTCAAACTGACTGACCATATCGCTGAGAGTTCCCATCTGCCTGTCGCCCAAATAGTTCGCGCTGGTACGATCTAATGTCGGAATATCATTAAACGAGATCTGTGCAACATCCGTTGCAAAATCTCCGGTATTTACCTCTAATAAATCGCGGTAAGCGCCAGCTCGAAAGATTGGCATGGAATTGTGTTTTCCTTTTTGTGGTTGGTGTTGTTGTGGTTGGTGGT
>CAZGAM010000092.1:3224-8836 GCA_964523685.1 uncultured Oscillospiraceae bacterium
TAATATAGCAACCAGAAGAACAGCAACCAGCATAAGACCGACCGGCAGACAATGTTTCTTGATAAAAGAAAGTCCACCCTTCACTTTCTGCCTGGCTGTACCTTCCATATGCATATCTTCACTGACAGCAGTCAATACTGCACAGCCAATATAAACAGCACAAAGGAAGATGAGGAACCAGTAAAAATCCCCGGAATGCAAATTTATGGCAGGAATGGATATATAAAAGTATATGAAACCGGCGATCGCTGTAATAAGGACGCAGAAAAATATTTTCCCAAAACCTTTGTTTGGCAGCTTATTTCTCAGCTTTTGTAGAAATTCCTTCATAATTACGCGCACATGATTACCCGACAACCTGCATGTGGGGCACCCTGCACTATCTCCTTTCAACATTTGATATTCGATTCACAGGACCTGCGACTTCTCTGTATTCCGCGTCAGATTTCCTTTCTTCCCCTGGAAGGTAATGCCGTATTTCCGGATGCGCCTTTCCTCAAGCCCTTCGAAAATCAGTTCCTGCCCATAGTTCTTAGTCTCTCTCTGCTTCAAGGCTCTTTACACCGTTTGGGAGAATCCTTCTCCCGTTCCCGTACCTGAAATCCGGGAAATCGGGATATTTCGGCTTGATTGGTATGTTGTAGTCCCTTTGCGCGCCACGATAAAATCAGCTGCCTGCAATGCGGCTGCCAGTCTCTGCACCGAGGGAACCATGCAAGTAAGTCCGGGGGTTCCAGAAGAACATCAGGACCGGCGGGGTGCTGAGATGCAAAGCATGGAAACGATCGCTCCCGATCCCTTTACGGATCCAGGTATTTGACTGCAAGCATTTGGATATAGCAACACTGCTTTCATTCTATCATAGGAATGGAATGATAGCAACTACAAACTTCCAACTTTCGGGGCTCACAGGCAGAATGTGGGGCTGCACCAACGTGTCAACGCTGCTGGTTTCACGCAATTTGCATCAGAGGAAGGAAAACCAAGCCGGCTAACTGCCCCCGCAAGTCTCCCGTCCTATTCAAATACACTTTCCCCCATGATCTTACCACAGCAAAGTCCTTTCCCTAATAAGGCAGCGTTGGTTTGGTTTAATCGTTTTTGTTTACTTGCCAACCCCTGCAGAATTTGCTATAATCTTCCTGTCAGATCTGAGAAATACAACTGCGGATCACCCCGGATTCCCCAACGAATCAACATGACGTGAACAATAACATCGCGAAAGGATCACTATCATGCAGGACGATAAGACTTTTACCCCTGAGCAGCTTCGGTATCTTACCCTGTTGAGCCGAGAATTTCCCACTGTACAGGCAGCCAGTCGAGAAATCATTCAATTGCAGGCATTGAGAAACCTGCCAAAAGGCTGTGAACATTTCATTTCAGATGTGCATGGAGAATATGAAGCTTTTTTACACGTGCTCAATTCCTGTTCCGGTGTCATACGGGAGAAGCTGGATGACCTCTATGACGCCGTCCTTCCGAGAGCAGAACTGGATGAATTGGCGACTCTCATCTATTATCCAACAGAAAAGCTGGCGGAACTTAAAAAAAGCATTTCGGATTTGGATGAATATTATACCGTTACCATACATCGTTTGGTGGAATTGTGCCGTCTGATTGCCTCCCGCTATACCCGTTCCGAAGTCCGCAGTGCCATTCCTTCTGATTATATGTATATTGTCGACGAACTTCTCAGCACGGACCGGAATGATCCGGACAAAAAGGGGTATTTTGAAGGCATTATCTCCTCTATCGTGGACACGGGCCAGGCTCAGGGGTTTATAGAGTCCATCTGCGCTGTCATTAAACGTCTGGCAGTCAAGCGCCTGCACCTGGTGGGTGACATCTTTGACCGTGGTCCCCGGGCTGATATTATTATGGACTCCCTGTTGGAACACCATAGCGTTGATATTCAATGGGGCAATCATGACATACTCTGGATGGGTGCGGCATCCGGTTCCCGGACACTGGTTGCCACCGTTTTGGCAAACTGCCTGCACTACAATAATTTAGAAGTGGTGGAAACCGGCTACGGCATTTCTCTGCGGCCCCTGTCTGTATTTGCCAATGACGTATACAAAGACTGCGATGTTTCCCGTTTCTCCGTAACTATAGCCGGCGATGAAGATCAGTACTCGGAGAAAGACAAACTTCTTTCCGCCAGAATGCATAAAGCCATTACCATGATCCTCTTTAAATTGGAAGGGCAAAAGATCCTGCGCCATCCCTCCTACGGGATGGATGACCGTCTGCTGCTGGATAAGATCAATTACATTGATCAATCCATCACGATCCGGGGGAAAAAATACCATCTGGAGGATTGTGATTTCCCCACTGTGGACCCCGAACACCCCTATGATCTGACAGAAGAGGAATCGGTTGTTATCGATCAACTGACCTCCTCCTTTCTTCACAGTGAAAAGCTCCAGCGCCATGTACGGTTTCTCTATTCAAAAGGGAGCCTGTATAAAATATATAATGGAAATCTTCTTTTCCATGGCTGCATCCCCATGAAGGAAGATGGAACCTTTATGACGTTTTCTATGGGCGGAAAGGAGCGGAAAGGACGGGAATATCTGGACTGGGCAGATGCCGCCGCCCGTAGAGCCTACTATCTCCCCCTGGGTTCAGAAGAGCGGAAAATCGGCATGGATTTCCTCTGGTTCCTTTGGGCCGGACGTAACAGCCCTATCTTTGGCCGGGACAGAATGACCACCTTTGAGAGACGGCTGATAGCCGATGAAAGCGCCTGGACAGAACCGAAAAACCCCTACTATACTCTCTACAACGATCCTGCCGTCTGTGAGTCTATACTGAAAGAATTTGGACTGGATGGTAAGAGAAGCCATATCATCAATGGGCATGTGCCTGTAAAAGCTGGAAAAGGAGAAAGCCCCATAAAAGGCGGCGGGAAGCTGATCGTAATTGACGGCGGCTTCTGCAAGGCCTATCAGAAAACCAGCGGCATAGCCGGTTATACGCTGACTTATGACGACAACTGCCTGCGAATCATCTCCCATCAGCCTTTTGCAGGAAAAGAAAAAGCAGTAAAAGAGAACTTTGATATCACTTCCACCTCTTCGGTGGTGGAACAGATGGATCATCGGATCATGCTGTCAGAGACTGATTCCGGCCGGAAACGCGAAGAACGAATCGCCGATCTGCGCCTTCTTTTATCTGCCTTCCGAGCTGGTGCCATACTGGAGAAACACCAGTAGGCATCCCTATGGTGGACCATCCACCCGCCTGATTCCTGTATGTGTATAGAAAAGGGAATATTCTGATGAATTTGGAAGAAATATATTCTTCGCTGGGACTTTCTCCCGAGGTTCTGCGTTTTGGGCAGCACGTTCTGCGACAGCTTTCTGACCGTTTTGCGGCAATTGATGAGACAGCCGAATACAATCAAGCCAAAGTGCTTCTTGCCATGCAGCAATGTCATGTCAGCAGCGCCTGTTTTTCCTCCAGCACCGGTTATGGGTACGATGATCTAGGAAGGGATACACTGGAAAAAGTGTATGCCTGTGTGTTTCACACACAGGCTGCCTTAGTGCGGCCGCAGATTGCCTGCGGTACTCATGCCCTGGCTTTGGCCCTTGGCGCTGTTTTGCGGCCCGGGGATGAACTGCTCTCGCCGAATGGCGCGCCTTACGATACGCTGGAAGAAGTGATTGGAATCCGTCCCTCTCCTGGCTCTCTGGCGGAGTTTGGCATTACTTATCAACAGGTGGATCTGTTGCCGAATGGGGAATTTGACTATGAAGCCATAGGATCGGCCATTCACCCCCAGACAAAATTAGTGACGATTCAGCGTTCCAAAGGATATGCCGTTCGACCCAGTTTCTCTGTAGAACAAATTGGCGAGCTGATCGCATTCTGCAAAAAAATCAAACCGGATATTTACTGCATGGTAGACAACTGCTACGGAGAGTTCGTAGAGCAGCAGGAACCTTCTGAGGCAGGAGCGGATATGATTGTCGGTTCCCTGATTAAGAATCCTGGCGGCGGCTTGGCTTCTTCCGGGGGCTACATATGCGGTACAAAGGAGTGCGTAGATGCCTGTGCGCGACGTCTTACTGCCCCCGGACTCGGCCGGGAAGTTGGAGCAAACCTGGGGCAGCTGCCCACCATGTATCAGGGACTTTTTCTGTCCCCCACAGTCACTGCCGGCGCTCTGAAAGGAGCCATTTTTGCTGCGAACATCTATCAGCGCCTTGGTTTTTCCTGTGTGCCGAATGCCTTTGAACCTCGCTCTGATATCATTCAGTGCATAATCTTGGGCTCTGAAGAACGTATGGAGGCCTTTTGCCGGGGAATCCAGGCTGCAGCGCCTGTTGACAGCTATGTCACACCGGTGAGCGCCTTGATGCCCGGATATGACAGCAAGGTAATTATGGCATCTGGTTCCTTCATCCAGGGTTCCTCCATAGAACTGTCCGCCGACGGACCGATTCGGCCGCCTTATGCTGTCTATTTTCAGGGTGGGCTAACCTGGTGTCATGCAAAAATTGGTATCCTCATGAGTTTGCAAAAATTATATGAAAAAAGCCTCGTGTCTCTTCCGGAAGTGTAGAGGATGAGCTGGTTTTGGTTTTCACTCATGACTTTGCTCTGTTGGAGCGGGTCTGACCTTTTTTCCAAAATAGGCTGCCGTGACCAACTAGACAAAACAGCGCACCTGAAAATGGTAACAGCGGTAGGGGCTGTGATGGGCATTCACGCCGCAGTTTAAATTTTCTTCCTGCATGTATCAATCGATCTGCAAACCATAATCTATTATCTGCCGGTAAGCCTTCTGTACATTCTTTCCATGGCTCTCGGTTATTTGGGTCTTCGATATATAGAACTGAGCGTCTCCTCCCCGATTTGTAATTCCTCCGGGGCACTTGTTTCCATCGTTACCCTAATCATCAGCGGGTTTCATGGACTCTCTCCCTGGCAGCTTATTGCTACAATCCTGGTGTGCTTTGGTGTAATTGGCTTGGGGTTTGTGGAACTGCATGAAGATGAGCAGGCACGAGCCGTCCGGCAAAACATCTCTCATTATAAATATGCGAAAAGTTTTACCGCCATCGCCCTTCCGGTTCTGTATTGTATTTTGGACGCTGCCGGCACCTTAGCAGACAGTCTGGTTCTGAAGACACTGGACGAAGACAGCGCCAACGTGGCCTATGAGCTGACGTTTCTGGCAGCCGGTTTGTTCAGTCTGACTCTTCTTCTCCTCCGCCATGAAAAATTTGTTCTTCACCAGGAAGTGCCAAAGTACATAGGAGCCTGCTTTGAAACCGCAGGACAATTCACTTATATATATGCCCTGTCAGACACTTTCCATGTTGCTCTGTCCGCGCCGCTAATCTCCAGCTACTGCCTTTTCTCTGTACTCTGGGGTCGTCTTTTTCTCAAAGAAAAGCTCAGCTGGAAGCACTATGCTATGATATTCATCGCTGTGGCTGGTATTGTCCTTCTTGGTTCTTTCGATTAAGTTCCTTCCATGCAGGGAGCCGGACATCTTGCTTCCGTAAATAATTGATGAAAAGTCAAAATTTTGTATGAATTTTTTTATTGTACGAACTTTTCCCTGAAAGCCGCATGATTTCAGGCATTGTACA
>CAZGAM010000093.1:0-8829 GCA_964523685.1 uncultured Oscillospiraceae bacterium
GGGAGCAGGGCGGTCCGGCGGACCGCCTCCCCCGTGTCCCGGTTCCTGCGGGACCATGGCGGCCCGGTTCTGGCCGCAGCGGCCCTGGTCCTGCTGGGGTTCCTCTTTTTCGGCAATGTGTTCACCGCCTGCTCCGTGCTGGTGGACAGCGCCGCCGGGTCCCTGGCCGCATCCACCTATCCCAGTTCCGACGAGGATATGCTGGCGGCGGAGGCGTCCTATCTGGCGAGAGAGGCGCAACTGCAGGAATACCTGGACACCTACGAGAGCACCCATGACTATGACCAGGTCCGGTACGATCTGGACGAAATCGGCCATGATCCCTATGTCCTGATCTCTTTCCTCACCGCCTGGCACGGCGGGGCGTGGACCCTGCAGGAAGTGCAGGGGACCCTGGACAGGCTCTTTGCCAGGCAGTATATCCTCACGGAGGAGGAGAGCCAGGGGGCCGGGTCGGGCCGGACAGGGGAGAGAGTGTCCACTGTCTGCACCGTTACGCTGGAAAATACCGACCTGTCCCATCTGCCGGTCTACACCATGAGCGAGGAGCAGCTCCAGCTGTACGCCCTGTACATGTCCTGCCTGGGCAACCGCCCGGATCTGTTCCCGGACAGCGGGTACGTGGACCGGTACGCACAGCAGGAGCCGGGCTATGTCATCCCTCCGGAGGCCATGGAGGATGGGGTGTTCGCCCGGATGATGGAGGAGGCGCAGAAGTATATCGGCTACCCCTATGTATGGGGCGGATCCAGTCCCGCCACTTCCTTTGACTGCTCCGGATACGTCTCCTGGGTGATCAACCACTCCGGCTGGAACTACGGCCGGCTGGGTGCCACGGCTTTGTATTCCATAGGCACCCCGGTCCCCGCGGCGGAGGCCCGACCGGGTGACCTGGTGTTCTTTCAGGGCACCTACGATACCGACGGCATGAGCCATTGCGGCATCTACGTGGGCGGCGGCATGATGCTCCACTGCGGCGATCCCATTGGCTATGCCAATCTCAATTCTTCCTACTGGCAGGCGCATCTGGCGGGTTTTTGCCGCCTGCCAAGACCAACGAATTAAAGAAGGAGAAAAACAGTGGAATCTTACGAAAACCTTGAAAAGAGCCTCTTGCAGGCGAAACAGACCAGAGAGAAGGATGCGTCTCTTCTTGCGGACCTGGAAAGGAAAGTGCAGGAGGCCAAAAACAGGTTCGCCGCGCAGAGGGAGAAAGTCCGGAAAGATGAGGAGAAAATCAGGGAGCTGACAGACAGGAAGGCGATAACCGTTGTGCGGACCTATCATATGACGGCGGAGCAGCTGCTTGCTTTTGTGCAGCAGTCCCAGCCGGACGCGGTCCTGCTTTCGGAGGGGGAAGAGTAAGCGAAGATCCGTTGTGCGCCGGGCCGCGGGGAGAACCAGCCGCGCCGCATGATGGAAAAGCAGCGGCTCCCCCGGGCCCGGCAGTGCCGGGTCAGGGGGAGAGGGAGAAGGGCAGCCTGGCCGGACCCGCAGGGAGCGGCCAGGCGCCTGCGTAGGAAGAGGAGCAGGAGGAATAACGGCGTGAAGGTATTTTTGTATTTGACTCCGGAGGACGAACAGATCATAGAGCGGAGAAGGAAAATGCTGAACATACCCAGGAAAAGTCCCTATTACCGCAAGACGGCAACAGAAGGACTGGTGGTGAGACTGGTCCTGCCGGAACTGAAAGAAGTGAGCAGTTGCCAGGACCGGATCCTGGGCTGCCTGAACAGAAGCGGACCGCCGGTTCCCCTGGAGTCGCTTCGGGAAGAAATCAAAGAGGAGCTTCCCAAAATATCCGAAGCGACCGGGAAAATGGTCCGGGATCTGAAGAAGCTGGTGAGCGGTTTGAAAAAATGGAAAAGACAGGGAAAGTCCTCAGGTCAGCAGCCGGTTCCGGTCAGATCGGAGGAACAGGCGGAGGAGGCAGCCTTCTGCAGAGAAGTCCAGGTATATATCCACGAAGGGGAACTGAAAATTATACAGGGAAAAATGGACCTTCTCGGCGTAAGGAACCGGAACCGCTATATGCTGATCATGGCAAAGAACGGGTACATGCTGAATATTGCCATGCCGGAACTGGAACCCATAT
The DNA here is from genome assembly GCA_964523685.1 of uncultured Oscillospiraceae bacterium. Classification (GTDB taxonomy): domain Bacteria; phylum Bacillota; class Clostridia; order Oscillospirales; family Oscillospiraceae; genus CAJOIG01. The sequence goes on from CAZGAM010000093.1 coordinate 2,096, forward strand.
TGGATGCGCATAGTACGATCCGGGAAAAGATAAAAAATCTGCAGGGAACCGACTCGCCGGAAGAAACGGGAGACGGGCAGGATCCGGCGGATCTTCTCGCCTCGATCACGGCAGATTTCAGAAGCATACTCTTTCTTCTGGTCGAGGTGAGAAAAAATGCTCTCTATTAAAGGAATGGCCACGCTGAGTTTATCCAACAGTGTAAACAATACTCTGACGGCACTCATGAAATACGTCACGAATCCGGAAAAAACGGACCGGGGAGAGAGGATTTTCCGATATAAATGCCATGAGGGAATGGAAGATGCGGAGTTTGCTTATGCGCTGGCGCTGTTCCAGGACAGGACCAGGAAAAAAGCACAGAGCAAAATCGTGGCGTACAACGTGATTCAGTCTTTCGTGCCGGGGGAAATAACAGCCGAAAAAGCAAACCTCCTGGGCCGCGAACTGGCTGACCGGCTGACGGATGGACAATGCGCGTATCTCGTATGTACCCATCCTTATGGATCGCATATCCATAATCATATCATTCTGTCACCGGTTGACTTGGATTGTTCTTGCAGGATGCTTTGTAACCGGGTCAGGGGCAATAACTTTGTGGATATCCCCTGGATCCATGGGCAGATATGCAGGGAAAACGGACTTTCCCTCATGAAGGAGCCTGGCAGCGATCCGGACCGCACCCAGGGGGCCTATCAGATCAACTGGAAGAGCCAGCTTTGCATGGCGATAGACAGGGCCATGGAAAAGGGGCCGGCGAGCTGGGAGGAATTGCTGGAGACTCTTCGGAACGATGGCTGGATCATGAAACGGGTCAGGAAAACCATGATGGCAAAACGGCCGGAATGGAAGAGATCCATCGCAATGGAACGGTTAGATTTGTACCACCGGGAGCAGTGGCTGCGGGATGTCCTTGCGGGAAAGAAAGAGCACAGACCCAGGAAAAGGGCTGCATCGCCGGTCGGACGGACCGGGCGGGCGGCGGTTGGTCCCGTGCAGGGAGAAGAGAAAATCGGATCCGGGGCGCCGGTCAGGGAGGGAGAAGATCTCTCCGCGCAGCTGCGGCGCAGGGTCCTGGAAGCGGACACGGCCGGAATCAGACTGGACAGGCGCCGGATAGAGGAGACGGCCGCCTACCTTGCCGAAAAGAAAGTGTACACGTACGGTGCGCTGTGCGAGAGGGCGGAGGAAGCGTCGAAACGCTTCTCCGTTTTGGCAGACAGGATCAAGCAGGCGGATACCCGGATGCGGGAGATCCGGCAGGTGCAACAGCTTCTCGACATATGCGCCCAGTCGGAGGAAGTCTACAGGGGCTGGAAGAACAGCCGGTTCCGGGAAAAATACCGCTCAGCGCATTAACCGGAGATCCGTTCCTACGAGCAGGCGGCGGAAAGGCTCAAAGCTCTGGGATGGAAGAGGATCCCGGACAGAGGGGAACTGGACCGGGAGTACAGGAAACTGGAACAGGACCGGGGCTACGACCGGTACTGCGCAGCCAGGGAGGAGATGCAGCATCTGCGCATGGCCAGGGAAGAAGTGGACAGAGTGCTCGGACCGGACGGGCACCGGACCCTCAGCAGGGACAGAGAGGATCCCAGCCTGTGAGAGGGGTCCGGATCGGGATTTCGGGCTTTCGCCGGGACCCCGGCATGGGACCCGTCCGTTCCCGGGCCGTTCCGGGCCGCTTCTGCAGGTGTTTTTTCCCGGCAGGGAGGTAAAATCAAGGACCCAGCCGCCGGCCGGACGGTACCCGGAGGGAGCCGGCTGGGAGAAAGGAGTATTTATGAGACATATTCGCGCCTGGATCGTCCTGCTGACTTTTCTGGCTCTGACGCTCGGGTGCGGGGCGGTTCCCTCTCTCGGCGCGCAGGACGCGCCGGCGGAACCGCCGGAGACGACAGAAAGCCCGGACAGCGCCCTTTCGCCGGAGCCCGCCGGGACGCCGGAACCGGTCCTCACCATCACCCTGGTGCCGCCGGACGGCTGGTACCTGAACCGGGCGGAGATGGCGGTGCGCGTGCAGGGCGGGGAATGGACCCGGGCTGAACTGCAGCGGCCGGACGTACAGGCCTGGGAGGATGTGACCAGGGCCGTGCGGGAGGGGAAAATCCCCCTGCACACCAATGGCCTGTATCGCCTTCGCTTCACGGATCCCTCCGGCGGGACCCGGGAGGCGGAACAGGAAATTTCCTGCTTTGACACCACCCCGCCCACGGTCCGGGCCGGCATCCGGGAGGACCTGCTCCACGCGGAGGCCTGGGACAGCCAGTCCGGCGCGGCGGGAATTCTGGTGGACGGCAGGCTGTATACCACCCTCTCCGACGGGGTCCTGGATCTTCGGATCCGGGATTCCTCCCTGAGCGGGCGGACCATCTCCGTGATAGCCATGGACCAGGTGGGCAACCTCTCGGAGGAGACGGTGCTGGATAATCCCTATTCCGCCGCCGCTTCTCCCGGGCCCACGCCCACACCCTATACCGTCTATTCCGGCGATCCCAATGCGCCGGCGCCTACCCAGGCGCCGGCTGTCGTCCCGACTGCCCCGCCTCCGGTCACGGTCCAGCCCCAAAGCTTCGCCGGGCAGTACACCGCGCCCACGGCGCTCCCGGCAGAGACGCCGGCGCCCACCGTCACGCCGGCGCCGGCGGTGCCCACGGCGGAGCCAACGCCCACGGCCGAGCCTTTGGAGCCCTATGAGGGGACCGGTTTTGCCAGCGCAGGTCCCTTCGTGACCCGGGACATGCTCTATGACCGCTTTACCAATAAGCTGTTCCTCACCGTGGAGACGAGAGACGGCAGTCTCTTCTATCTGGTGGTGGACTACGATAAGCCCCTGGATGAGGAGGGCGAGGCCTACGAGACCTACTTCCTCAACGCGGTGGATGGGTCGGATCTCCGGGCCTTTCTGCCGGAGACCACGGAAGAGCCGGCGAGCAGCCCGGAGGTGTGTATCTGTGAGGAGAAGTGCCATGTGGGCAGCGTGAATACCGACTGCCCTGTGTGCAAGGACAATCTGTCCGAGTGCCTGGGTGCGGAGCCCACCCCGGAGCCGACTCCGGCTCCGGCCGTGGAAGAGGAGCCTGCCAATCCTCTCGGACCGGTGGTGTTCCTGCTGGTCCTGGCGGCTGGGGGAGCCGGCATCGTCCTTCTCATCCTGAAAAGAAGAAGACAGTCCGCCCCGCCCCCGGCGGGTATCGACCCGGATGACCAGTTTCTGGAAAGAGAGGAGGAACCGGAGCCATACGAAGACCCGTGATGTATGAGGCACTGATGCGGGACCCGACCCGGGGCGCTCCGGCACGGGCCTCCCCGCCTCCGCCAGGGCACCCCTGCGACGGCTGCGGGAACTGGCCCGGCCCCTGCGTCCTCCGCTGCTGGAAGAAAACAGAAGAAGACTGGAAGAGGGACCTGGCAGAGCGGGACGGTAGGGGAAAAAACAGGATCATTTCCTGGAAATAATGGGACGGCATCGGACAGAGGCTGTCCCTTTCTTTTATAAGAAGGCTGCCCTTGGGAACAGGAAAGACGGATAACCATTTCCCCGGCCCGGTCGATTGCCCGGGCGGTGGGGGCGGACCATCGCCGGGAGAGGGATTTTGAGGGCCATGTCTCTGTCGTATTCTGGTGCCGGGTCCCCGGTCCGGTCCGGCCCCGCCGGAGGCGGTTGATCCGAAGTACGAAGAGGGGACCCGGGAGGATCTGCCGATTTTTCCGGACTTCTGGCACGTCATCCTTCTTCCAGGCGGGGAAGGGACCTTCCGGAAGTTCCAAAGCCGCCCGCACCGGGAAGAGACGGTCGAGATGCTTAATGCCCGCGGCGCGGACCGGGAAGGGAAGCTTCTCTTCCGCCGGATCGCTCTTGGGGCAGGGTGCGGCAAACACCGGTCCACAGAGCGTGGCGGCCCTCCCGGGAGGACAGCGCGGTCCGGGCAGGCCCGGAGCTGAATCCGGCGCGCCATGAAGACGGCAGGCAGGCGGCGAAGGTCCGGAAACCGGTGGCTGTAACTTTGATTCCGGTCACTGCCTCCTGCTCGAGACCTGCCCCTGTCCGCAGCCGGCGGGCGAGTCGCCTGTGTGCCGGTACTTCTGTCAGGTTGTGTTTCTTGAAGAGCGGCGCCCTGCCGGGGAACTGGAAAAAGGGAGAGAGCCGGGCCCGGTTCCGCCGGCTTTTTCGGAAAAGGGCAAAGGGGATAAGGAGGAGAGATGACGAAGGAGAACAGCCAGGAGAGACTGGCGGATATTACGGCTGGTATTGAACAGGGGATCCGGGATCTGTGGCAGAGTGACAGGTACACGGCTTATTTGCGTGTCATGAGCCGCTTCCACCGCTATTCCCTGAACAACACCATGCTCATCTATATGCAGAACCCGAACGCCACGCTGGTCGCCGGGTATAAGGACTGGGAGAAAAACTTCGGCAGGCATGTGAGGCGCGGGGAGAAAGGCATGCACATTATAGCGCCGATGCCCTATAAAAAGAAAGTGCAGGTCCTGAAGCTGGATCCGGTGACCAATGTTCCCCTGCAGGACGAGCGGGGGAATGACATGATGGAAGAAAAAGAGATTTCCATGGCCCGCTTCCGGGTGGTCAGCGTCTTTGATTTGAGCCAGACCGAGGGCCGGCCCATTCCCACGCTGGCCGCTGAACTGAAGGGGGATGTGCGCCATTATGATCTGCTCATGCAGGCGCTGGAGCGGTCCTCGCCGTATCCCATCCACATCAAGGAGCTTTCGCAGAGTATGGACGGCGCGTGCGACTTCAACGGAAAGGAGATTATGATCCGGGCCGGTATGAGCCAGGTGCAGACCCTGTGTGCCGCGGTGCATGAGGTGACGCACGCACGGTATCACGGGGCCGGGAACCAGGAGAAAAGCCCGAAGACGAAAGAGATCGAAGCGGAGAGCGTCGCCTATACCGTGTGTGCCTACTACGGCATCGACACCGGCGAGAACAGCTTCGGCTATCTGGCAAGCTGGAGCCGGGATAAGGACCTGACGACGCTCCGGAACAGCCTGGAGACCATCATCCGGATGGCGGACCGGCTGATTTGCGATGTGGACAGGAACTTCCTGGAAATCCAGAGGTCTTCTCCTGCGCTGTCGGATCTTCCGCCGAAGGAGCAGCCTCTGCCGCACTCTCCCAGCGACAGGGACAGCGGGGAGCAGGCCCGGCAGGCGGGGGACAGGTCCAGTCCCCTGATGGACAGCGGTTCCGTATCCCGCGGAGACCCGGCCGGGGGGATCCCTTTTCAGGAAGGCAGGTTCCGGGACGGAGATCTTCTGCCCATCGCGGGGAAGGACGCGGCGCTGTTTCAAAAGCACGGATTTACCGTGTTGGAACTCAGCCATGGGGAAGCGAAGGTCTGCGGGGATCTTCCGATGGATGCGCCCTGTCCGGAAGGGACCAGGTTCGGGGTTTGGAAGCGGGAGTGGGAAACAGGCGGGACTTTCGCCGCCCAGGTAATGAATCGCCTGGCGGGACAGGAAGAACGGGAGCAATTGTTTTTAAGACAGAAGTCCGGCTGCTGTCTCGCTGTATATCAGCGGAAAGAGGGGGAGGAACTGCAGATCCTGCGCGGTCAGGCCCTGAGCGCGCTTTCAAAAGAGGTTCCGGCCGCAGAGAGATCCCATTACGATCTTGTCACCACCCAATATCTGGGAAGGTATCCGCCCTCTGTAAAAAACGAAGAGATTCTCGCCAGGCTGTATGAGGACATTCCTGGGCAACGGGGTGCGGATTTTATGCATGGCTCTGTGGGTCCCGGAGATATCATGGCACTGAACCGGAACGGACAGACAGCCTGCTATGTCTGTGACCCCGGGGGATTCAGGCAGATCCAGGGTTTTCTGGCCGGTCCGGAGCGGTCCGGAGAACAGCTCGGGAAGGACGGCAGCCGCGCTGACAGGGCGGAGAAACAGGAGCCGCCGGTCCGGCCGGGTCCTAAACAGGCGCAGAACAGACCGTCCGTACTGGAAAAACTTCGGAACATACAGCCATACAGCTGCAGAGAGCCGAATCAATCCAAAAACAGGGAGAGAGAATTAGGATGAACAAGGACCTGACTATGGACGAGCTCCTTCTTGTGGGAATCTACAACGAAGGCAGCCGTCTGGATACGATGGCTGCCATGAAGGCAGCCCTGCCGTATTACGAACCGGAAGAAGAGGAGGTGAAAGAACTTCTCCGTTCCGCGATGGAGAAGCTTTCCAGGATGCGTGAGGAAGACTATGCCGGTCTGGATTTGACCAGGGGCTTCGACAAGTAAGGGTCATTACCGGATACTGCGGAGGCAGCGGCTATGCGCCTTCTCCCGCAGACAGGAAAGAAATACGCGATCTTTCACAGGAACCAGAATATGCCTGCACTTCGGTATGCGGGAGGTGTTGGGGAATTTTGGGTTAGGGAGAAGAAAGATGGAGAAGATGCTTGCGGGCGTACAGGGGAAGCAGGTGCCAAGTGCATACCATACCATCGTCTATCGCATCATTTGAAAGAACAAAAGGGGCCTGCGCCCTTTTCTAAGGGGTGGAAATGCCGAATCTGCCCGGTAGCGGGAAGGATACAGCCAAAGGCAAGGGTGTCCACGGCAACGTGGAATGGGAAGGAAGCCGGATAGGGGGACAGGAATGAACCCATGGGCAAACCTCTGGCCCGACGAACAGAAACCATTTATCTTGGATTCCCGGGTGACTTTATAACCATAACTTTGTAACTTTTACTGAGTACCCCGGAG
>CAZGAM010000094.1:0-8770 GCA_964523685.1 uncultured Oscillospiraceae bacterium
TGCTGTTCGTAAAGGAAATCAGGCCGGACTTATCCACAAACAGGGGATTATTTATAGCCTGACGAAACTGGTCACTGTCTGGATTTACATATATTCCCATATGTACAATCTCCATTTAATTCTCTGCTCTTCATGAGGCAACTAAACTATCCTATTATAAAATACCAATTTCCGTATACCAGTCTCAAATCAATCAGAAAACATATTTCTGCACATTAACTATAGCGCTATACAACAAAACTATAACATACTGATTACCGTATACAGTAACTTGCTGTATAAGGAAATCGAAGCTCAACGATATAGCATATTCCGTTTTATTGGGAACGTGCAAATCTTATAAATTTAGAAATAAGGCAAGCGAAAATCCAGAAATAAAAATCACCAAATAGAGCGAATCTTCATCTTATGTATGATAGTAATAATCTGTAATGTTTTTGCAGTCAAAATCAAGTTTTATTTAATATAAACAATTCGTCTTTCATTAAGTACTCAAGCTTATTATATCCCTTTTCTTCTGCCTTATTTATCGCAAATTTTAGAAGTTCACAATGCTGCTCATACGATAGCTCGTCCCCATTATGATATGCAAGGGCAGAATATGGCTTGGGTACTTTATTCAGCGAATCTGCAAACAACAAAAGGTAACCTATATAATTCCCCTCATTTTTCAAAATATAATAATTATATGGTTCAGATAAATCCTTTAAAATTGTCATTTTGAAGGTTTCATATGAAATTTTAGATGGTATTGCATGCTCATATACATATCGAATTGCACTATCCTGATCTGTTTCTAAATTAAGTGCTGTGATCTCCATCAACTTAACTCTCCTCAAACTCTTTGAATCTGCATCGCTTATTAAGCCGCTTCTTGTGTCGGTAAATTAATAAATTGAGCGTATGGCTGGTTTGTAATTTGCCGAAGAGTCTGCCAAAGAGGGACTGTGCCATCGGGTATGCATCCAGGATAGAGTTCTTCCAGCTCGTCTATGACAAAGACAGATCTTCAGAAGGCGCACCTCTCAACGCTTCACCAGCCATCGTCTGATATCCATCCAAATTATATGCTGGGCACAATGCTCTCCGAAGGACGGATCTTTGGTAATTTCCAATGGGGAGAACAGATACCGGGGAATCCCTATTTTTACTGTAGTACACTGTAAGCATAGAAACCGCTGTGGTCTTTTCGAAGCGTCGAGGTCGGGCTACACAAATCCTACTTCTGGAGGAATCTCCTAGTCTGCTGCTCGTAAAGGAATCAGGCCGAATTTATCCACTAACAGGGGATTCTTCATGGCCTGACGAAACTTTTTAGGGGCCCGAGTTTATACAATCCCAATGGCAGACCCTTCTCTCTCCTGATCTGTGCAGCATCTTCTGAGGTGCCTGCCCACAATTTCGAAAGTCTGCTTTTGCTGTACAAGCCCATTTCAAAAAACTTCTCCTCTCCTCCCAGTAAAAGCAGCCGAATATCAGTTCCCTTTCATCTGGCGCTGACGGGCCAGATTGATCATACCTTCCTGCATGTCGTTCATATTCTGCAGCATCCGCCCTGCACCATAGGCGGTGCAGGAGAGAGCATCATCCACCAGCACAGCTTCAATGCCTGTCTGCTCGGTTATAAGTCTGTCCAGACCCCAAATCTGGCTTCCACCGCCGGAGAGCACGATCCCATTTTCAGATACATCTCCCACCAATTCCGGCGGTGTCCTCTCCAGAACCAGATGAATAGCCTCCAGAAGCTGGGCTACCGGCTCCTCCAGGGCTTCCGTCATATCGGAGGAGCTGATCGTCTCGCTTCGAGGCAGGCCTGTTACCAGGCACCGTCCCTTAACTTCCTCATAGGTAACCTCCTTCCGGGGCAGGACGCACCCGATGGACAGCTTCAGTTCTTCCGCGGTCCGAAGACCTATGAGAAGATTGTGTTTTTTTCGTATATAGCGCACGATGGCCTCATCAAAGGAAGCACCGGCGGTTTTGATGGACTCCTGTTCCACCACGCCGCCCAGACTTACAACCGCCACTTCCGTTGTACCACTTCCAATGTCGACCACCATGTGGCCGTCCGCCTTGGCGATATCGATTCCAGCCCCCACAGCAGTGGCTAGACATGCCTCTTTGAGATACACTTTACGGGCACCGGCCTCAATCGCCGCGTCAATGAGAGCCCTCTCCTCTACCCCGGTAATGCTCCCGGGCACACAAATGAGAACCCGCGGCTTGAACAGGCTGAAAGAAGTGATGCGCCCGATGAATTCTTTGAGCATCTGGGCCGTCATATCATAATCGGAGATCACGCCGGCGGAAATGGGCCGTATGGCTACGATATTTGCCGGGGTACGCCCCAGCATTTTTTTTGCCTCTTCCCCAATTCGAAGCAGTTTCCCGCTGGTGCTGTCCAGAGCGACCAGGGAGGCCTCTCGAAGCCGGATTCCCTGGCCCCGCACATACATCAGGGTTGTCTCGGATCCCAGATCAATGGCAATGTCTCTTTCAAAAAACAGCATAGCAAACTCCTTCAGGGAAGATCCGGTCTCTGATTTTGCATTTCCTGCCGGCAGCGCAGCATGCGCTGGCACAGGCCGGTATACCGTTTGGCGCGGTAGTCGTTTTTGATCATCTGGCGGATCACTTCCTCGTCTCCCACAATGATCAGCAGTTCCGCCGCCCGCGTCACCGCCGTATACAGAAGGCTCCGGTATACCAGTTTCGGAGGCACCTGCGAAAGTGTGAGAATCACGGCCCGGTACTCGCTTCCCTGGGATTTATGTACGGTGGTCGCCCAGGCGTGTTCCAGCTCCATAGTCTGATCAAAGGCGTAGGTGGCGGTTCGATTGTCAAACGCGACCTGAAAACTCCGGGAAACAGGATCAATCGAAGTGATATAGCCAATATCCCCGTTAAAGATCCCCGAGCCGCGGGTATTGTTCCGGGTGACCCAGGGAATGTCATAATTATTGCGGATCTGCATCACCCGGTCCCCCTCCCGAAAGATCCGATCGGAGGTGGGAAACTCCTTCTTCCCGGGAGCTGCCGGGTTGAGGGCCTGCTGCAGCTGGCTGTTGAGGGATTCGGTGCCCGCCTCCCCTTTTCGGGTGGGCGTGAGCACCTGAATCTGCCGGGACGGGATCTGCATATTTCTAGGCAGCCGGTCCTGACAGAGGGAAACCACGGTTTCCGCCGCCGACTGGGCGTCTTTCCGGCGCAGGAAAAAAAATCCATCCTTTTTTACCTGCAGATCCGGCACCTGGCCCTGGTTGATCTGGTGGGCGGACAGGACAATCCGGCTCTGCCGGTCCTGCCGGAAAACTTGCGTGAGTTTGACCGTCTCCAGGATGTTGCTGCGGATGATATCCCGGAACACCGCCCCCGGGCCGACCGAGGGCAGCTGATCCCTATCCCCCACTAAAATCAGCTGACTTTTGGGTGGAAGAGCCTTCAGCACGCAGTACATAAGCTGCATATCGATCATGGAGCACTCATCCAGGATCAGCACATCGCACTCCAGAGGACGCTCCTCATTGCGGGCAAACACCATTCCCTCACCGGGCACCACGCCGGCTTCCAGGAGCCTGTGAATGGTAGCTGCGTTCCGCCCTGTCAGCTTCGCCATTCTTTTCGCGGCCTGGCCCGTAGGGGCAGCCAGAAGCGTTCTGGCGTGGAGGGCATCGCATAGAGCCAGTACCGCCCGGACGGTTGTCGTCTTGCCCGTGCCCGGGCCGCCGGTGAGGACAAAGACCTGGCAGACAGCCGCCGCATCCAGGGTCTTTCTCTGCTGTTCCGCTAGCCGAAAGCCCTGGTTTGCCTCCAGATTGGCAGCGAGCATATCCAGATTCAGAGCTGGTTTTGACCGCCGGACGCCGGCCATGGCCACCAGCCTGCGGGCTACATATTCCTCCGCCTCGTACAGCGATTCCAGATAGCAGGCCGTCACATTGGTGACAGGCTCCTGGATGACTGCCCCCTGCTTCAGCAGCGCATCCAGTCCCTCCTGAAGCGTCTGCGTACTCAGACCGATCAGCTCGGAGGTGGCCGCCAGCAGCTTTGTGTCCGGCAGAAAACAGTGGCCGTTCTGCAGATTATAGATCAGCTCAAAGCGGATAGCGGCCGCCATGCGGTCGGTGGAATCCTCCCGCAGCCCCTGCTCCAGTGCCAGCTGATCCGCCTGATAAAATGGCGCCCCAATGGCGTCATCGCAGAGAACATAGGGGTTTTCCGCCAGTACATCCATGGACTTTTCCCCGAAGCTACGGAACAGACGAAGGCCGTAGATCGGACTGATCCCGGCTGAAACCAGGTAGTCCATCAGCACCCGCTGATCCGTCTGGCGGCGGAAAAGGCGGCTCAGATTTCTCGCCCTCTCCAGGCTGATGCCCTGAATCGTCGCCAGTTTTTCCGGCTCATTTCGCAGTACTTCCAGGGTGTTCTCCCCAAATTTGGCCACCATCAGGTTCGCCGTCGCCTGACCGATCCCTTTTACTGCGCCGGAAGACAGATACTTATGGATTCCCCAGGTCCCCATGGGCAGGGACCGTTCGGCGAAGGAGACCTCAAACCGTTCGCCCCGCGTCGGGTGGACGCTCCAGGATCCCCAGGCGCTGATGTGCTCTCCCGGCACCGCCAGAGGCAGACAGCCCACCATGATCTTCTCTTCCGGCTTATCCTTCTGACTGTCCTGATTGACCGCCAGACGCAGGACCGTGAAGCCGTTCTCCGGATTGGTAAAGACAACGGAAAGCACATCGCCCTCCAGCTGTTCCAGATTCTTCTCCTGCATATCAAAACACCAGATGGATAACACCGCTGGTGGCCAGAGACACCAGCAGACCCGCCACCAGGACTCCCAGAAAGATGGGGGGCAGCGCACTGCGCATGCGCATATTTAAAAGCGCCGCGATCAGCGCGCCGGTCCAGGCACCGGTGCCAGGCAGCGGCACGGCGACAAACAGCAGCAGACCCCAGAATTTAGCCTTCCGGATCTGATCCGCCTTCTGTCCGGTACCCTTGGACTCCAGCCAGGCGACAAAATGCTGTGCCCTCTCGGATCGGTTTCGAAGCCAGTCCAGCACTTTGCGCACAAAGGCGATGATGAAGGGAACGGGGATCATATTGCCCACGATGCTGAGGCAGGCCGCCTGCCAGACCGGCAGGCCCAGTCCTGCCCCCACGGGTATGGCGCCCCGCAGCTCGACAATCGGGAGCATGGAAATCAGCAGGGTCGTGAGGGTCTTCCCCATACCTGCATTGGTGAAAATTTCAGCAATGTTCATGCTGTCAGCTCTCCAGAACCTTTTGTAAAAACTGTCCGGTATAACTTTTCTCGCATTTCGCGCACTCCTCCGGGGTACCGCTGAATACCAATGTGCCCCCGGCGTTTCCTCCGTCTGGGCCCAAATCAATCAGATAGTCTGCGCATTTGATCACATCCAGGTTGTGTTCAATGACCAGCACGGTATTGCCCGCACTGACGAGGCGTTGGAGAATATTCAGCAGTTTTTCCACATCCGCCGGGTGCAGACCGGTGGTAGGCTCGTCCAGAATATAAAAAGTCCGGCCTGTACTGCGTCGGGACAGCTCAGTAGCCAGCTTCACCCTCTGGGCCTCTCCCCCAGAGAGGGTGGTGGAGGACTGTCCCAGTTTGACATAGCCAAGTCCCACATCCCACAGCGTCTTGAGCTTTCCCCGGATAGCCGCCTGGTTCTCAAAAAAGGTCAGAGCCTCCTCCACGGTCATATCCAGCACTTCCGCAATGTTCTTTCCCTTATAGCGCACTTCCAGGGTCTCCCGGTTGTAACGGGTGCCGTGGCACACCTCGCAGGGCACATACACATCCGGCAGGAAGAGCATCTCTATTTTAATAAGACCGTCCCCGGAGCAGGCCTCACACCGGCCGCCCTGCACATTGAAGGAGAACCGGCCCGGCTGATAACCCCGGATTTTCGCATCCTGGGTAGAGGCAAACAGATTGCGGATATCGTTGAAAAGCCCTGTGTATGTAGCGGGATTAGATCGGGGGGTGCGGCCGATAGGACTCTGATCGATGTCGATGACTTTATCCAGGTACAGCAGGCCCTCTATGGATCGGCACTCCCCTGCCCGTGTCCGGGCCCCGTTCAGCTCTGCCGCCAGTTTCTTTTCTATTACCTCATTCACCAGGGAGGATTTTCCGCTTCCGGACACGCCGGTGACACAGGTAAATGTGCCCAGGGGAATATCCACATCCAGATCTTTCAGGTTATGGACTCTGGCACCCCGCACGGAGAGGAAATGGCCATTTCCCTTCCGGCGGCTGAGGGGCACCTCGATTTTCTTTCGGCCGCTCAGATACTGGCCCGTAAGGGAACTCTCGCAGGCCATAATGTCCTCCGGGGTCCCGGTACAGACCACGCGTCCGCCGTGGATGCCGGCTCCCGGTCCTATATCCACCACCCAGTCTGCCGCCCGGATGGTCTCCTCGTCGTGTTCTACCACAATGACCGTGTTGCCCGCGTCTGTCAGCTGGCGCAGGGTCTGCAGGAGCATGGCGTTATCCTTCTGGTGCAGGCCGATGCTGGGTTCATCCAGCACGTACAGCACCCCCATCAGGGCCGAGCCGATTTGGGTGGCCAGCCGGATTCGCTGGCTTTCTCCCCCGGACAGGGTTGCGGCCCCCCGGCTCAAGGTCAGATAACCCAGGCCCACGCTCACGAGAAAACTCAGTCTTTGATGAATTTCCTTGAGGATCCGATCCGCGATGTGCCGTTCTCTGGCAGTGAGTTGAAGGTTGTCGATAAACTCCAGTGCCTTGCTGACTGGCAGCTGACTGAACTGGGCGATGGAAAGACCGCCGACCGTCACTGCGAGCACCTCCGGCTTCAGCCGGTTCCCTTTGCAGTCGGGGCATTCAAACTCGCTCATATATTGCTCTATCTCCGCCTTGGCACTGGCGGACTGGGTCTCCCGGTACCGGCGCTCCAGATTTGAGACAATCCCCTCGAAGTCCTTGGTAATCGTACCGTAGCCGGAACCTTTGGGATACTTCAGCTCCAGCTGTTCCCCCTCTGTCCCATAGAGCAGGGCCTTGACCGCCTCCGGGGGCAGGTTGGAAACCGGGGTACTCAGTCTGAAATGGTACCGCCTGGCCAGGGCCTCATAGTACATGGCCGCAATGGAATCGCTGCTCTTGGACCAGCCCGGCGCCTGTACCGCATTGTCCTGGAGGGAAAGACTGGTGTCCGGGAGAATCAGAGATGGATCCACCCGCAGCATGACGCCCAGACCGCTGCAGGTGGGGCAGGCGCCATAGGGGGCATTAAAGGAAAACATGCGGGGCGTCATCTCTTCCAGGGAAACCCCGCAGTCCTCGCAGGCATAATTCTGAGAAAAAGTCAGCACCTGATCCTGAGCGGGCAGATCCACCTTCACTACCCCCTCTGCCAGGTTCATGGCGGTCTCCGTCGAGTCTGTCAGCCGGCGAAGCACCTCCGGCCGAATGACCAGACGGTCGACTATAATATTGATATCGTGCTTTTTATTTTTGTCCAGTGGAATTTCTTCGGTAAGATCATAGGAAATCCCGTCCGCCAGCACCCGTACGAAGCCAGACCGTCTGGCGTCGTCAAAAACCTTCTTATGCTCCCCTTTCTTTCCCCGGACGACCGGTGCCAGGATTTGTACCCTGGTCCCCTCCGGCAGGGCCATAATCTGGTCCACAATCTGGTCGATGGACTGTCTGCGGATCTCTTTGCCGCACCTGGGACAGTGGGGAATGCCGATCTGGGACCAGAGCAGCCGCAGATAGTCGTGGATTTCCGTCACGGTACCCACGGTAGAGCGCGGGTTGTGGGAGGTCGTTTTCTGATCGATGGAAATAGCCGGCGACAGTCCTCCAATATAATCCACATCCGGCTTATCCATCTGACCCAGAAACTGTCTGGCATAGCTGGAGAGACTTTCCACATACCGGCGCTGCCCCTCGGCGTAAATGGTGTCGAAGGCAAGACTGGATTTCCCGCTGCCGGACAGGCCGGTCAATACAATAAATTTGTCCCGGGGCAGTTCCAGGTCTATATTCTTGAGGTTGTTGGCTCTGGCGCCCTGGATAACAATCTTTTCTGACATACAATAAGTTCCTTTGAAATGAATGCTGCGATGGAATGCATTAAGGACATTATACCTATAACCGGAAGAAAATACAACAAAAAAATTTTCTCTAACCGCTTGCTATTTTGCTTGAGATCGTGTATACTACGATGAGTGACAGGATGATGCAATGACCTCTTAATAAGGTTCCAGGTGCCTCAATCTTTGCCATCGGTCGGGACAGAGACTAACAAACCGTTCCCATCAATATAACTGCTGCATAGAAGGGGCGTCTGGTACGCCCCTTTTGTTTTTATAAATAGGCAGAGGACTTCAGTCTGCGGCGGACATGGACTTCTGTTTGGACTTAAGCAGAAAGCTCTTGTCTGCCTTCCGTCCGGCCAAATAATTCGCTGATACAGCAACATAAAAGGCATGTTGGCGTCTGAACGTGGTGCAAAGCCAACCGAATTTATAGTTCGAAGCCCCCGTACCAAGAGATGTGCAAGCCTGCCCCTGTGCGTACATGTGCCTTCTCCCTGCCTCTAGGATGGGAAATAATCGGGTGGGATGCCGACCATCAGTTGGCCAGCCGTCCTCTCCCAGAAACGAGCGTACCGGTCTGGTACTCAGCTCCTCCCTGATAAACGCCCAGCATTTCTGTCGGCGCTGAACGTGTTGTTTTCGGTCATCCTCTACCCAATAA
>CAZGAM010000095.1:0-8161 GCA_964523685.1 uncultured Oscillospiraceae bacterium
CCGTCAGGCGCAAGTCGTTCCTACGACTGGGCAGTTACAAGCCTATTCTCTTCAGGGGATGGGCAGTTGACCATTATCCCCTGCTGTCCGGAGACGAGAAAAACCTCAAAAGGCCAGACCTCTGTCTACGCTCTCATCCACTCTGCTGGCCAGATCCTCCGCGGCATTATAACCAGTTTTCTTCTGCCGGTTGGTCATGGCGGCGATCTCCAGAATGACCGCCAGGTTCCGCCCGGGGCGGACAGGAATGGTAACCAGGGGAACACTCACCCCCAGATACTCCGTTGTTCTTGTATCCAGACCCAGTCGGTCATAATGTTTTGTCTCATCCCATAATTCCATCTGCACCACCAGATCAATAGGACAGGAGGGCTTTACAGCTCCTACACCAAATACACTGGGCACATTAATCACGCCGATGCCCCGCAGCTCCATAAAATGTTTAATAAGGGAGGGAGATCGGCCTTCCAGATGATAACTGAAGGTACGCAAAATCTCCACGGCATCATCTGCGATGAGCCGATGTCCCTGTTTCAGCAGACCGAGGGCTGTTTCCGATTTGCCCACCCCGCTGTCGCCAATAATGAGCAGACCTTCCCCATACACTTCCATGAGCACGCCGTGGATGGTCTCTCTGGGTGCCAGATGATGACGAAGAGAATAGATGAGCCGGGCAGAAAACTCAGAAGTATCTACCGTCGTAGTGAGCAGGGTCACACCATATTTCTGCGCCATGGCAAGGCATTCCGGAAGGATTCTCTCATCATGAGCCACAATGACAGCCGGAATTTTGCGGCTCATAACCGCCTCAAAGCCCGCCAGCCTCCGCTCGTGGTTCTGATCGAGCATCATTGTATTTTCGCTTCTCCCGATAAGCTGGATACGGGACGCATCGAAGTGTTCCAAATATCCCATTAACTGAATCCCGGGCCGATTCAAATCCACCGATCCGATCCGGACAGAATCATAATCGGGTGAGGCGTAAACCACCCTCAAATGCAGTTCCTTAACCAGCTCTGAGAGCATCATATAATATTTCTTTTCCATGATTCCCTCCTGCTCTGACAGCTCTTCTTCTGTCTTTTATCCATAAAGGCACCATCCTGTCCGAAAAAAACATGACATCTGCCTTTTTCTTCTCTGCCGCAGCCCTCTTTTCCCTATGGGACTGTGTCTGCGCCGTCTTCTGTCCAATTTCTCCGGAACCTTGCGGGCTTTCCTGTTTCCCCCTGCTGCGCTCCAAACACAGGCGCGTCCTGCCCCGCCCATCCAGCAGCTGACTTCGATTACGCAGGTGCGCATCGTGTCATCCAGCTCTTGCTATGCGTTCCGGGACCCGGCTCCATAAAGCTGGTTCCTTTTTCCTGCCAGTGTCCCTGGTTAGGCGATAGGCGGCCAGGCACGCCCCGCCTTTGTGCGGTTCTCTCTCCGCCTGCGGATCCTTCTCAGGCTCTTTTTCGTTATTATAGCACAGCACACAACAAAATGCTATGAATAATTCCCCTTCTCCGGCGGTGTTGTGCGCTGCTCTGCGCCGTTTGCGAGTCATTCGTTCGAACAGGGGCGGGAGGGAAGAATTCTCCTGGTTTCCTCCATCACGAAGGGTCACACTCTTCCCGGTACCGTCATCCCATGAATCAACGATAGAAAAGGGGCACGCACGCTGCCTGCCTCTTCCCTCTGACGCCTGCACAGAGAAGCCCCATGAATGATGACCTGCTCCCCACTTAAAGTAGGCACCCTGCAGCATCCGTTGTGGGATTTTGCCCTTTGGTAATAAAAGTTTACAAATCGGTGATTTTTTCTTCACAAATGTTTGGTAAGGTAACAGAGTACATAGGGAGGGCTACATATGGACTATTGGAAAAAATGTTTTGCCTTTGTTTTGTCCGTTGTTATGCTTCTTTGTTATGGGGATATAGCTGCGTCTGCCGAAGAAAGCGGAAGCATCCATCCCGCCTTTTATGAAGACACTGTCGTGTTGGCTGAGGATCAATCGCTGGACGGGACTTCGTTCGTATCCTCAGGAAAAGATGAAAATGCCATTGTCGTGACAGGGGGAAATGTGACTTTGGCCAATATTTCCGTCCTGCGCAGTTCCCAGGATTCCTCCGGGGGAGATGACGCCAGTTTTTACGGTACAGGGGCTGCCATTTTATCGAAAGGCGGAACGACAACGATCCAAAATGCCGACATCTCCACAGACGCAAGGGGCGGTACCGGTGTGTTTGCTTATGGCGATGGCGTGGTAAAAATCAGTGACAGCACAATTTCTACCGCGCAGGACACCGCCGGCGCCATCCATGCCGCGGGAGGCGGCACCCTGTACGCCACAAACGTTTCTGCGTCAACCCAGGGGAGTTCCTCCGCCGCCATCCGCTCCGACAGGGGCGGCGGCCTCATGGTGATTGACGGCGGCAGCTATACGTCCCACGGCATTGGTTCCCCTGCTGTCTACAGTACCGCAACCATAGTGGCAAAAGAGGCAGCGCTGGCTGCAACAGGGTCCGAGGCGGTGTGCATTGAAGGGAAAAACAGTCTTTACCTGTACGACTGCGATCTTTCCGGAAACATGGGGGATTCCGATGAGAATGATTGCACATGGAATATCATACTCTATCAGAGCATGTCCGGCGACGCGGCAGAAGGCAATAGTGTTTTTCAGATGACCGGTGGTTCCCTGACGGCGGAAAACGGCGGCATGTTTTATACCACCAATACCGAATCCACTTTTCTTCTTGAAAAGGTAGACATCACCCCTTCCGACAGCGGGGACTTTTTCCTGCGCTGTACCGGCAATCAAAACAAACGGGGCTGGGGCACTGCCGGTGACAATGGTGCGGACTGTACCTTCTCTGCCGTCAGCCAGGAAATGACCGGTGATGTAATTTGGGACTCTGCAAGCAAATTAGATTTCTATATGGCGGACGAAAGCGTGCTGCGGGGCGCTTTTTTGCAGGACGAAAGCTGCGCGGGAACTGGCGGCGGCGGCACTGCGTCCCTGACGGTAGATTCCAGTTCCTGCTGGATTGTCACAGGGGACAGTGCACTCACCGCTCTGCATAATGCGGGGAGTATTACGGATGCAGAAGGGAATATCGTAACAATTGAAGGAACAGACGGCACGGTCTACGTCGAAGGGTCGTCTCCCTATACCGTTGCCGTAGATATTTACGATCCCGCCGCGGATTTCAGTTCCGCTCCCGCAAGTACATCTTTTGAAGATGCGCAGGTAAATACCGGTTCAGAGCAGTTTGCTCCGGGCGGTGCAAACGGGGCACCCGGTAACGGAATGCCGCCGGAAATGCCAGATGGGCAGGAACCACCGGAAATGCCGGATGATCAGGTGCCGCCGGACATACCCGGCAATGGACAGGAACCACCGGAGAAGCCGGACGATCAGGTGCCGCCGGACATACCCGGCAATGGACAGGAGCCGCCGGAAATGCCGGGTGGACAGGAACCGCCGGACATACCCGGCAATGGGCAGGATCCGCCGGAGAAGCCGGACGAAAGTGCCTAATTGAAATTCGCTGAAGGCAAAAACTTGACAAGGAACTCCGCCAAGCTTATATGGTTGGGCGCTGTAACTGGCGGTTATCCCCGACTTGCCCTTTAATAGAACCGTCACTTGCCAGAATGGCGGTTCGCCTTTTCTGGTAAATGACGGAATTGCCAAAATAAAAAGAAAGCAGGAATTTGTTCAGTGCCCCAGTTTCCCTTGGGTGCTCACACACGGTGAGTAAAGGCATCTCCCCCTCTCGCAGCAGCTCCACCGGCAGCTGATCGCCGCTGCCGGCCCCTGTTGGACAACTGCTTCTCCAAACGGGCCGCCGTTTATGTCTTCTGAAGGCGGGTTCAGCCTTTGTTCTTCTCCTTGACAGGAATTCCGGACGTCCTGTGCCTTGCCATAGGTATCTTTATGCCATCCGGTCAATTCCTCTATCATAAGGCCGCAGGACGAGCCGGAGACGCAAGCAGAGACTTTGATAACCATGTCAGACTTGCTTTTTTTCTTTTACAGCTGAAAAAAGTCTTGCTTTTTTTCCATTTCTTTGTTATGATAAGCAAGCTGTTCTCCGGACAGCAGGAAGGAGCTGATTACGATGGCTAAGTGCTCAGTTTGCGGAAAAGGCGTGACTTTCGGCATCAAGGTCAGCCACTCCCATCGGCGTTCCAATCGCATGTGGAAGCCAAACGTAAAGCGTGTGAAAGCAATCGTGGACGGGAAGCCACAGCATGTGTATGTGTGCACACGTTGTTTACGCAGCGGCAAAATCCAACGCGCCGTTTGATTTCCGTGAAAAAATAAGCCCAGAGCATCTGCTCCGGGCTTTTTCTATTCAAAAAGCTGCAAAAGGGCGGAATCCTGGATGCCGGAGAGTAAAGTACTCCGGGAAGCACACCCCTCTTTTGGGGTTATACTGATCTGACAGGCAGGCAGGAAGGTTCAGTCGCACTTTTTGACTACCTTCACCTTTTCAACCCGTTTATCATCCACCTGCAAAACGGTAACCGTCAAATGTTCATATTGTACTGTGCTGTTCGGCGAGGCATAGCCTCCCATCAATTCCATAATCCAGCCGCCCACTGTTTCACTCTCAAAGTCAAACCGGTCCTCGTCAATATCTACCAGCTCCAGAAAATCCTCAATAGCCAGATCGCCATCCAGTTCCCAGCTGTCTTCGGAAGTCTTTACGACCTCCGGCTCCACCTGGTCGGTCTCATCCCAGATGTCGCCTACCAGGTACTCCAGCACATCCTCCATGGATATGACGCCGGCTGTCCCGCCGTATTCATCCGTGACAATGGCCAGATGCGTCTGCTTCGCCCGCAGTTTTTCCAGTACTGCGGGTAATTTTACTGTTTTATAAACCCAGCATGGTTCTGTAAGAAGGCTGCGAAGATCCACCTCTCTGCTGTCCATCAGGGCCCGATAGAGAGTATTCAGGTGCAGGACACCTATTATATTATCCGTGTCTCCCTCATATACCGGCAGGCGGGAATAGGGAACATCCCGGACCTGTTCGAGAATCTTCTCCAGCCCATCCTCAATATCCAGCGCTACCATATCCACGCGGGACGTCATTGCCTGGCTGGCAGAGACATCATCAAAATCCAGCGCTGCCTGCAGCAGCTCGCCCTGATCATCGTCGAGGACTTCCTCATCCTGGGCAGTTTCTATAATGGACTGCAGCTCTTCCACCGCCGCTTCCTGGCTGTCGTTTTCTTCGCTGTCTCCCCGAAACGGCTTTGCCAGAAGCCTGGTCACTGTCACAGCGCACCAAACCAGGGGGGAAAGGACAAAGGTAAGGACCTTAATAATCCCTGCAACGGCCAGCGACAGCTGCGTGGCGTTTTTCTTCGCAATAATTTTGGGGATTGTCTCTCCAAAAATAATGACTAAAACCGTGACAAGGATGGTAGCCAGTGTAGAACAAAGTCCATCTGACAGGCCGGATCGCACTGCCACCATAATAGCAATGACCGAGCTGATGGAACTGGATGCTACATTTACAAGATTGTTGCCGATCAGGATGGCTCCCAGAGCCCCATCGAAATGATCCAGAAGAGCCAGTGCATTCTTCGCATTTCGGTCTCCGCTTTCCGCAGCGCTCTCCAGACGGATCCTGTTGGCAGAGGACAGTGCCATTTCAGAGGCAGAGAAAAAAGCAGACAGCGCCAGGCACACAAAAAGAGCCAGCACATAAGCTGTCATGACGGATCCCCCCTTTCCTCCGGGGAAAGCCTGCAGACCGTCAATTTCCGAATTCGGTTATGATGAACATCGGAAACCGTGAACTCCAGATCGTGGTATTCAAACTTTTCTCTCTGCTTTGGCATCAGGTCAAAATGCTCCAGTGTCCACTCCGCCAAAGACTTATGAATAAGGCTGTCATTATCTTCAGGATCCTCATAATCCAGCCTCTCAAACAGCTCTCCTACATCCAGGCGTGCGTCCACCTCATAGCGGCCGCCCCCAATGGGAAGGAACAATTCCTCCACCTCATCCTCTTCATCCCAGATCTCGCCTACCAGCTCCTCCAGAATGTCCTCCACCGTTACCACTCCCAGAGTACCTCCCCAGGCATCGGTAACCACCGCCATGTTGATGCGATTGCGGCTCAGTTCCGGCAGCAAATCGTCTACCTTGGTAGTAGAGGGAACAAAAAATGGCGCATCCATCAGGGTGCGGATGTCGGCTGCTTCTTTCTGCTCCAGCCATGCTCGGATATATTTTCGGATCTGTAAAATACCAATGATATTATCCATGCTGCCATCATACACGGGAAATCGTGTATGGCGCTGCGAACGGATAAACGAAATCACTCTGTCCGGGGGCCATGTCACATCAATAGCAGCCATATCCACTCTGGCCGTCAAAACATGTTCTACTGTGATATCGCCAAACTCCAGAGCGGACTGGACCAAATCTCCTTTTTTCTCATCCAGGCTGCCTGCATCGGTCATATCTTCAATCAGATCATACAGCTCATCTTCTGTTACCGAGACCTCACTGCCTCCTTTGGACAGACGTGCCGCTGCCTGGCCGATCGCTGTAAGGATGCTTGCCAGAGGAGAGAAAACATGCATAAAGAAAGACAGGGAACTGGCCGTCGCCAGGCAGAACCTCTCGCTGCACTTCTTTGCAATCGTCTTGGGGAGCATCTCTCCGAACAGAAACAACACCAGAGTTGTAGCAACCGTACCCCAGGCTACTGCGTTCATGCCCCAGTGATGCGTTACAAAAACGGTAACTACCGCTGCCGCCGCCAAATGGGCAATATTGGTACCAATGAGAATCGTTGTAATCGCCTGGTCAAAATGATCCAGCACCCACATTGCCTTCTTGGCCCTGTGATCTCCTTTTTCCTGACGTACACGAATCCGATTTCTGGATACAGAGGCAAATGCTGTCTCTGCCAGGGCAAAATACATTGCCGTTCCTACAAGAACAAGTAAAAAAAGGATAGACAGCCAACTGCCATCTTCCATTGGGAAAAACCACCTCTTATTTCTACAGAAGTATCTGTTGCCAATATAATATCATAGGTTGAAACTATCGTCAACTATGCAAAAAGTGCAAAGTTCCGCTCTCATCAAGGGAGGCGGCTGCCGCCTCTTTTCGAAACGTGTAAACCGGCGGAAACAGGGTAAAACAGCTGTTCTCCAGGCCATGGCGCCGCAGAGAACCGCGCAAATCACACCGGATCACCTCTTTATTCATTATTTGTTTACAAATTATCATAAATTTATTCACCACTCCCGCCTTTTTTTCAAGTATGATAGGCACGTTAGATCCAAGAGGTGAGCCGACACCTCGTGGAACGACGATAGCAGACATGATTATGACACTTTTCATTTTTCACTCCTCTCTTCTTTGTTGCGGAGCCGGTCACCTTCAAGTGGCCGGCTTTGTATTTTCCCATGAAGAGAGGAACCACACCACAATCATCGGCCGGGAGGAGGCAGACATGTTTCGCTTTTTAGCGTCCAGGCTTATACCGGACTGGGAGGAAACTTCCCAGCCGCGTGTCCGAACTGCTTACGGACAGTTAGCCAGTATTCTTTCCATCTCTGCCAATACCCTCCTGTTCCTTATAAAACTTCTGACCGGCATGGCCTCGGGTTCCCTGGCTATTGTAGCCGACGGAATAAACAACCTGTCTGATGCCTCCTCCAATATAATCAGTCTTC
The DNA here is from genome assembly GCA_964523685.1 of uncultured Oscillospiraceae bacterium. Lineage (GTDB taxonomy): Bacteria > Bacillota > Clostridia > Oscillospirales > Oscillospiraceae > CAJOIG01. Next base: position 7,699 of record CAZGAM010000095.1, read on the forward strand.
TTGGATTTCGCCTCGCTTCCAAACCCGCAGACGAAGAACATCCCTACGGGCATGGACGGTACGAGTATCTTTCCGGTCTGATGGTAACGGTACTTATCCTGGCAGCCGGGCTGGAACTAATCAAAAGCAGCCTTTCCAGGATTGCGCACCCTTCTCCCCCTGTTTTTTCCGGGCTGACGGCAGCTGTGCTAGCAGGGTCCATTTTTGTGAAACTGTGGATGATGGCATTCAATACCAAAGCAGGAAAGCTGATCGGCTCCTCTACTCTAAAAGCAACCGCAGCTGACAGCCGAAACGATGCCATCACGACCGGTGTTGTTCTGGCCGGTATGGTTCTGGCCCATTTCCTGCACAGGGATTTAGACGGCTGGCTTGGCCTTGGCGTAGCCCTCTTTGTCCTGTACAGCGGTTTGGCCCTGGTGAAAAAGACACTGGATCCACTTTTAGGCCAAAAGCCCGCCCC
>CAZGAM010000095.1:8171-8673 GCA_964523685.1 uncultured Oscillospiraceae bacterium
CCGGAAGAGATTAACGCCTTCAAGGAGCGGATACTCGCCTGTCCCGCGGTTCTTGGCACGCATGATCTCATGGTTCATGACTATGGGCCAGGCAGGCGCTTTGCCAGCGCCCACGTTGAGGTAGATGCAGAAAAGGATGTATCTTTTCTCCATGACCAGCTGGATGCTCTGCAGGAGGAATTTCTGCAGACAGAGGGACTGCACATAATCTTTCAAATCGACCCTCTCCCCCGGGAAGACACAGAGATAAACCGTCTGCGCTCAGAGATCATCAACATTTTGAAACAGGTCGACAACCGGATGGGCATACATGATCTGCACCTGATTCATGACGGTAAAACCATCCAAATCCGATTCGACTGCTATGCGCCGGCAGATGTCAACCTGACAGAAAAAGAACTGCGAAGCATGCTGGAGAAGACCGTCCATATCTATTATCCAGACGCAGACATTTTCATAACAATTGATCGAGATTTTATGGCTCCTCCCCCATAAATGCAGG
>CAZGAM010000096.1:0-8665 GCA_964523685.1 uncultured Oscillospiraceae bacterium
CACTTTTGCTATAAATCCTGATGCAAGTACCGATACAAATACCGGGACAGTAAGTCCTTCCAAGCCCTCTGTAAGTCCCCCGCCCAGCCAGTTTCCGGAAATTACGAAGGCCCCACTCCCACCAAATGAGTTTGATTCTGGATCCGATACGGGTCCAAGTGATCCTGGCAGCAATACCAATACCCAACCACCTTCAACCAGCCCTTCCGGTCCCTCTGTAAGCCCCTGGCCAAGCCACTTTCCTCAGTACACCAAGTTTCCAGGTTCATATGATAGTTCTGGATCTGATACAGCGCCGGGTGGTTCTGGTACTGGTACTGATACAGAACCAACGCCAACGAACAATCCTGTGCCGACCAGGTCCCCAGGCCCTAATGAGTTCAGTTCTGGCACTGATACAGTACCGGGAGGTCCTGGTAGTAATACAGATACAGATACAGATACAGATACAGAACCAACGCCACCGAACAATCCTGTACCAACCAGATCCCCAAGCCCTAATGGGCCTGATTCTGGCACTGATACAGTACCGGGAGGTCCTGGCAGTAATACAGATACAGAACCGGGAGGTCCTGGCAGTAATACAGATACAGATACAGAACCAACGCCACCGAACAATCCTGTACCAACTGAGTTCCCAGGTCCCAATCCCAGCACACCGCCAAATTCAAATTCTGAATTCACTTCTGCGCCACAAGGCACATCGAAACCTACAGCAATTCCTTCTTCTCCCGTGGAGTCTGAACCAGCCCCAACTCTCTCTTCCACTTCGCCAAGTCCTTCTTCAACTAAAGCTCCCAGCACTTCACCCTGGCCGGACAGAACCTCTTTCGTGCCGCCTGTGTCCTCATCTACATCTGGAACACCTCAGGCAGCACCTGTCGCGCCTGTCGCACCAGCTACCGGCGATCACAATCGGCTCGAATTATGGATCGCCCTATTCTTTTTAGGCGCTACAGGATTGCTGTGTGCCAGTATTGTGAGCTCAAAGAAACGAAAGCAGAAAAGTAAGGCTGTCATGCCAAAGGGTGGTGCCGTGTCTTGAGCCCGATTCCGGACAGTCTCTTGATGTCTGAAGGTCCATTGTACCAAGTGCTATCGATGCAAGATCCTTCCGGGTTCGTTTACTTCTTAAAAATTCGAATCCAAGGAACTTCCAATATCCGAAAGCTCAAAGAAACAGCCCGCTTAGGCGGGCTTTCTTTGAGCCTTACACCCACAGCACCAAAGCTTTGCAGTTACGGCTTGGAACATAATGCTCTCCCTGCCGTGCTATACAACCTGAAACTTTAATTCCTGCCCAGCAAACTTAGCGGCTATATTTTGCGCACAGATAGAACTAACTGCTCCGATAGCCTCTCTGGAGTACATGCCCATATGGGGCGTGATGATCACATTTTCCAGGGTTCTCAGTGGATTATCCGGTTCCATCGGTTCTTTCTCGGAAACATCCAGCGCTGCTCCGGCAAGATGACCAGACTTGACTGCCTCATACAGAGCCTGCTCATTAACAGTTCCGCCTCTGGATGTATTGATAAGGTAAGAGCCCTTCTTCATAGATGCCAGCTCTTCTGTGGAGATAATATCCCTCGTCTCATCGGTCAAAGGCAGATGCAGAGACAAAATATCACTCTGCGCTACTACCTCTTTCAGGGGGCAAAGTGTCACATAATCCTCAAATTCCTCGGGCAGCTGCGTTACATATGGGTCATAGGCCAGGACCTGCATTCCGAATCCCCTGGCTCTGCGTGCCACGTTTTTGGCAATAGCACCAAAGCCCAAAATACCCAGCGTCTTGTAGCACGCATCCACGCCTATGGCCGGTTTCCATTCACCGCGGTGCACCCGGTTATTGGCAATCACAATATTCCTTGTTAAGGCAACCATCAAGCCTATGGTCAGATCCGCCACCGCATTGGAATTGGTACCAGGGACATTGCAGACGCTGATGCCACATTCTTTTGCCGTCTCCAGAGGAATATTGTCAAGACCCGCTCCATGTTTGCAGATAATCTGCAGTTTTTTGCATTTCTGCATAACCTCTTCCGGAAAAGGATGCGCTCCTATTACCAAGGCATCAAACTCCGGAATGATGCGCTCAAATTCTTCCTGCTCAAAATCCGTCCCCTTGAAGGTGATATCAAAGCCAGCTTCGGTCAGGACTTTTTCCGGCTCATCACTGATCTTCCCGAAAGACCGGGAGGTAATCAAAACTTTCCTGGGCATGTCACCGCACCTTTCTCTGTGCTTGGCACAATTTTTTCAGACCTGCCACAGCATAACTTTTTCCTTCTGTTATCGGGAGCCAGACTATTTTTTGAATATAAGGGCACCCCTCAAAAATAATCGAAAACAGCTGGTACATAAATTCATCTGCAACCACCACCAACGTATCACAGTCCTTCCAGCGGTGCTCGCAGTAATACTCCACGGCAGTCCTGACGCCTCCGTTTATCACACCTTCTCCATAGGAAAATCGTTGTTCCGGTGTTCCTGTGTCCATAATGCGCATGGCGTGGCAGATATACAAAGCGCGGTTGAAACCGAACTTGTTCAGATTGTCCAGCGCCTTGCGAACCATATCTCTGTCCAGCTGCTTTGTCTCTGCGCTCAGGACCGGGGCCATGATCGTTTCCGTTTTTAATGCGTAAAAGAGCTCGCCGGTAAAGTTGGAGATAATATCGACAATCACGTCCTCTTCAATATAGGCTGCATGCGTATGAGATCCCGGCAGCAGCAGCGCTGCCTTTGTAATTCCCAACCCCCGCAGTTCATCCAGCGTTCCAAGGATCTCTATTTCCTCTCCACGCATATTGCCGACAAAGGAGAAATCCTCATTGACTGTCTTCAGACCGGGAATCAGAACAATATCCCGGTGAAAATAAGTATCCTCGTGATACCGATAAAGGCTGCCTGCAAACTCCTGAACCGCCATGGGAAGCACCAAATGGGGCACTTCCTTGATCCCATAAGGGGATGTAATCATCCCTGACGCATAAATGCATTCGATATCATCTGGCGCCAGCCCGTTCTCTTCCAGTACATGATCATATAGTTCCTTCAATCCCTCCATCAGCACCCGATTGCTTCCCGCAATGGAGGAGTCCCGGGAACCTACCATTTTTTTGGCTGTGTACAATACAGAAAAATCTTCATCCAGTAAATAAGCCCGCGTGTTGGAGGTGCCGGAATCATAATACAGATACTTCGTTCCCATGGTTTTCCCCCTAGAAATCTTTCAAAGCTTCCATATACTCTTCTGCCACAGCTGTAATTTCATCAAAACGGCCTTCCTCCACCAGTTTGGCACTCACCAGGTTGCCGCCCACACCCACTCCTACGCAGCCGGCTTTCAAAAAGGCGGCACAATTTTGAGGATTGATCCCTCCTACCGCTGTCATGGGAATATGCTTCAGGGGAGCTTTAATTGCCTTGATATAGTCGGTTCCCAGAACCGCTGCCGGAAACATTTTCACAATATTTGCCCCGCACTTATACGCATAAGCCGCCTCTGTGGGCGTGAGGGCCCCCGGAATCGATATCTTTCCCAGACGCCTGGTCTCCTGAATCACTTCCGCGTCTACATTGGGAGAGATCATATACTCCGCCCCAGCTTCTGCCGCTCTGTCTACCTGCTCTACGCTCATCACTGTTCCTGCACCTACGCATACGCTGTCACCGAAGTGTTCCCTGATCCTGGCAATGGAGAGCAGTGTGTCCTTCGCAGTCTCTTCGCTGGTCTGGTCAAATGTCACCTCAATGCAGGCAACTCCGCCCTTTATCATTGCGCCGGCCAATTCTATCATTTTATCGCTTGGGATCCCCCGAACGATAGCAATCACTTTTCCTTTCAAAATTCGTGTCAATACCGACTCTGCCATATCCTAATCCCCCCAATAAAGCCTCGAACCCTTGATACCCGGTTCCTCGAAAAAAGGCGCGGTCAGAGTGCCTCCCAGAGGGACTTCCTCTCGGCTCTGACCGCCGCCCTGTGCCTATTTACTTCGCAAATTTCTCCACATCTGCCTTCGCAGCCTGTGCAAAGATATAGGTGTCGCAGGCATACCCTATGAACTTCACGCCCAGATTTCTCCAGCGAATGCCGCTCTCTACGGTGTCTGCAAAACAGCCCACAGCCACCCCCTTGGCCGCAGCTTTGTCAATGACTTTCTGAATATACGCAAGCACTTCCGGATGCTCGATATCCCCCACGTGACCCAGAGAACTGGAAAGATCGTAAGGACCCACAAACACTACATCGACACCCGGCACATCCAGGATCTCGTCCAGGTTCTCGATGGCTTTCTTTCCCTCTGCCTGAAGAATCACACAGGTATCCTGTGCTTTGGCAAAGTACTCGTTTCCGGGAATCATGCCGAAAGCTGCTGAACGGACAAAACGGCAGGTCCCGCGGGTACCTACAGGGGAAAACTTTGCTGCCGAGACAGCTGCCGCCGCCTGCTCCGCATTATCCACCTGGGGAACCATCACCGCACCAGCACCTACATCCAGCGCCTGGTCGATCCAGATATCGCTGCCCCGGGGCACTCTGACTACCGGGCACACGCCTGCTACATTAGCGGCACGAATCAGATGCGGCAAAGTCTGGAACGTCGTAGTACCATGCTCCATATCCAGAAGCACAAAATCATACCCTGCATAGCCTGCCGCCTCCACAAAAGCCGGATCCGTACCAATCATAAAGGGCCCAAAGGCTCCCTTCTCGGACTTCAGTGCAGCCCTGAATTTTGTTACACTGTCCATGGTAGGCATTGGAACACTCATAATGATTTCCTCCCTGATTTCAATTTGCCTGTCGGCTGATTCTTCCGGCAGGGCCCCATTTTTCCTGTGTCCACAATATCACACTCTCTCCTTTCCGTCAACACCTATTTTGCCCCCGGGATCTCCGTCCTGCGCAGGGCGGCATCCATTTAGCAAATTATACAAATTGCACATTTTTCTTTTGTCAAATTAACCATTCTTGTCAGACTGCCCCACATTTCATTGACAATTGCCCTTCTTTTAATATATATTTAAATAAGGAGTCATCTCGAAAAACGATCCTCGATTCGTTTGCGAGACGTGTGCTTTCTCCGAAGACAAGCGAGATCCTTCCGCGTCAAGGGAATGTTTGCGGAGAGCATTCAGTTCCATCGGCAATGATTCCATTATTCAGCGGAACTGACGCATCCGCACAAAGAAAGGGAGTATGTAAACCATGTCTGCAGTCGGCTTTTTGATCTTGCTGCTGGTATCGATCGTTCTGCTGATGATACTGATTATCAAGGTCAAATTACACCCAACGTTCTCGCTGCTGATCACTGCTCTGGTTGTTGGTCTGGTCATGGGCATCTGGGATGAGGGATTCTCCTTCACTGAAGTCCTTGCTATGATCAACAACGGTTTCGGCGGCACACTTACCAGTATGGGCATCCCCATTATTCTGGGCGCTGTTCTCGCCATGGGCGTTCAGGATACGGGTGCTACCAAATCCATTGCCAACTTCTTCATTCGCCTGTTTAAAGGCAAGAATCTGGAGCTGGCTCCTGCTCTGACAGCGTATGTCGTATCGATCCCTGTGTTCGGTGACATCACCAGCATTCTGACCTCCAATACGGCAAACGTGCTGGCCAAGCGCAAACATATCTCCATGGCCAAAATGACCACTTTTACCTCCCTGGGTCTGAATATGACCCATGCCATGGTACCTCCTACTCCCGGCATTCTGGCAGTTTCCCTGATGTTGGGTGCTGACCTGGGCATGGTTATCAGCTGGGGCATTGCCGTCACCTTCGTTACCTTTGTTATTGTATGGCTTCTGCTCCGCAAAGTTACCGAAAAGGAATGGATTGATCCCCTGCCCGAAATAGCCGGCAATATTGAGGAAGTCAAATCCGACAAAGTAGAAGACATTGTCATTAAAGAAGAAGGCCTTCCCGGCACACTGGCTTCTTTCATGACCATCCTGATCCCTGTCATCCTTATTGCAGGCAGCTCCTTTGTGAAGATGGCTGTCGCCGAAGGCAGCGTTGCGTACAACGTTGCCAATGTGCTGGGTGACAAAGTGGTCGCTCTTGGTTTAGGCGTGATCTACACCATGATTCTCGGCTTCTGCAATCAGGCCACTGTCCGCAAGAGCAACAAGTCTGTTACCGGTGAGGACCCCAAGAGCTTCAAAGAGATCGTTTTCGACAGTTGGGTAGCCCGTGGATTGAACGTAGCTCTGTCTGCTCTTCTGATCACTGCCATGGGCGGTGCCTTTGCGCAGGTCATCAAATCCGCTCCCGCTATCAACGGCCTGGCCTCTCTGGTGGAGAGCATCGGCCTGCCTGGCCTGATGGTTCCCTTCCTGGTGGGTGCTATTACCGTTACCGCCGTGGGTTCCAAGACGACAGCCGGTATGACCGCTGCTGGGATTGTCCTCCCCATGATGGAGCCTCTGGGACTCAGCCCCGTGGCATGCGTACTGGCCATCGGCGCCGGCACTATGATTGTCAGCCATGTGAACGACTCCGGCTGGTGGGTACTCTGCCGTTTCTTCAACCTGGATGTAAAGCAGGGTCTCAAATATGTTACAGTTCCCTGCGCTATTGCCGGTGTGATCTCCTTTGCGCTGATTGCTTTGTTCGCTGTAACAGGCATTATGTAATTAAAACGTAGTAGATCATATAGAGGAACTTAGACCTGCTGCTTGCAAATAAGCAGGCAGCGGGCCTTTTCAATAAGAAAGACGCATCAATCTTGAAAACAGCACCAATCTGCCAAAGTACTTTTTCTGTCTAAAAGCTGCTTGCTGCAGATAAATTTTACCATCACCACATAGAACGGAAGGAGATTCCTATGGAGCAAAAAAGCACCAGAGAACGCCAGCTTTGGGCACAATTTGACGCGCTGGAAATGGGCACCGGCTGGGATGACCTGGATATCACCCGCCCCCAGATTATGGTTGAAAGCGTATATGGTGACTCGCATCCCGGCAGCTACCACCTCAATCAGATGGTGGAACAGGCCGTTTACGGGGTATACGAGAAAGGCGGCAAGCCCGCAAAGTACTATGCTACCGACATCTGCGATGGCTGCGCGCAGGGACATGACGGCATGAACGTGGTCCTGGCCTCCCGGGAAGCCATTGCCAACATGGTAGAGATCCACGCCTCCGCCGTTCCCTGGGACGGCATGATCCTGGCCTCCAGCTGCGACAAATCCGTACCCGCTCATTTAAAGGCAGCTGCCCGCATGGACATTCCAACCATTTACATGCCCGGCGGCTCCATGCGTCCCGGTCCAAACCAGACCACCTCTCTTGTTGCCGGCGACATCTCCCTGCGGCAGAAGCGCAAAGACGCCATCACCGAACAGGAAGTCCGGGATTACAAACTGACTGGCTGCCCCTCTGTAGGGGCCTGTACGTTCCTTGGCACGGCATCCACCATGCAGTGCATGGGGGAGGCCCTCGGCATGGCCCTCCCCGGAGCCGCCCTGGTACCTGCTACCATGCGCGATATCCTGCAGTACTCCCGCCGCGCCGGACGCCTGATTATGAGCCTGGTAGAAAAAGGCATTACCCCCAGCAAGATCATGACCCCCGCTGCCTTCCGCAATGCCATTATTGTGCACAGCGCTATCGGCGGATCCACCAATGCCACCATCCATCTTCCCTCCATCGCCAGAGAGCTAGGCTACGATCTTCCCATTGAACTGTTCGATGAGATCAACCATCAGGTGCCCCATTTAGGCAATATCAACCCATCCGGAGAGCATTTAACTGAGTCCTTCTGGTTCGCCGGCGGCGTTCCCATGATTCAATGGCTGCTGCGGGATATGCTGGATCTGGATGTGCTTACCGTTACCGGCAAGACTCTGGGAGAGAACCTGGAAGATCTGCAGAAAGACAACTGGTTTGACCGGAACCTTGGCTATCTGAACAATTACGGTCTGACCCGTTCCCAGGTAATTCATCCTGTAGAAGAAGCACCGGAAAAGGGCTCTGTCGCCATTTTGAAGGGCAACATTGCTCCCGAGGGCAGTGTGTTGAAATATGCCGCCTGTGCCCAGGATCAACGTGAGGTAGTCAATGCCAAGGCCCGTGTATTCAATCACGAAGAGGATGCTTACTTCTCCGTGGTGCGTAACGAAATCAACCCGGGTGATGTGATTATCATCCGCTATGAAGGACCTAGAGGCTGCGGTATGCCTGAGATGCTCATGACCACGGAAGCGATCGTCTGCGATGACCGGATCAACGGCTCAGTGGCGCTGATCACCGATGGCAGATTCTCCGGAGCAACCCGGGGAGCAGCGATTGGACATGTCAGCCCCGAAGCTGCCGCGGGAGGCCCCATCGCCTTTGTAGAAGAAGGAGATCTTATCTCCTACAGCGTAGAGAACCGTACTATTAACCTGACCGGCATCCACGGCGTTCCCTGCACGCCGGAAGAAGCTGCCAAAGTTCTGGAAGAGAGAGCCAAAGCAGGCATCATTCCCAGAGAGAAGCGCAAGGGATTTTATAAGCTTTATACTGATCACGCTCTGTCTGCCATGAAAGGCGCAGGCCTGGAATAAGAAACTCTTTTCATGCTTCCTGACTGCATCACGCATAGATGCAGTGTGAAAAAACTTTATAAATTGAAGGGCTGCAAGAATTATACCTTGCAGCCTTTTT